>NZ_JBSIBZ010000060.1:0-61226 GCF_058245575.1 Streptomyces sp. UF-297
GCGCACGAGGCGCCGGGCCACCGGTGTGTCAGGGGCGGCTGCGCAGTGCCGCCCGGGCGGGCAGCGCGGTCGCGGCCAGGCCCAGGGCCAGCGCCGACAGGGCGAAGGCGGCGTAGAGGTGCGGTGGGATGTAGGGCCCTTCACCGGTGAGGGCGCGGGCCATGGGGCCGAGCGTCGCCAGGGCGATGGCCGTCCCCAGCCCGATGCCGGACAGGGCGACCAGCAGCGCCTCCCAGCGGACCATCCGCAGCACCTGGCGGCGGGTGGAGCCGATCAGGCGCAGGGTGCCCAGTTCGCGGCGGCGGTCGGCGATGGTCATCACCAGGGTGTTGGCGGCGGCGGCCGCGGCGAAGCCGCCGAGGACCGCGGCCATCGTGTAGTTGGCCCAGGCGTTGACCTCGCGGTCCACGCTGCGCGAGGCGGCGAGGCCGTCGCGGTCGGTGACCGTGCCCAGGGCGGCGAGGGCCTTGTCGGGACCGCCCCGGGCGGGGGCCGCGGCCGTCGCGGGCGCGGCGGCGGCGCGCTGCGGTGCGGCGGCCGTGTCGTGGGTGCGCAGCAGGATGTCGGTGTCGAAGGCCGCGGTGACATGGGCGGCCAGGGCGGCGCGCGGCAGCGTCACCTGGGCGGTGCCCAGGCCGCGGTCGTAGGTCGCGACGACCTTCGGGGCCACCGCGGTGCCGTCGGGCAGGCGCATCCGCAGGCGGTCGCCCGTCCGTACCCCCGCGGAGTCGGCCAGGCGGCGGTCGACGGCGACCGTGCCGGGCTCGGTGGTCAGGGCGTCCAGGCTGCCCGTACGGACGCCGAGGTCCTGTACGGCGGCCAGTTCGCGGCCGGTGCCGGAGATTCCCTGGGCGGAGGTGCCGCGCAGCTCACGGCCCTCGCCCGAGCCGGTGGGTATCAGGACGGAGGTGCGCAGCACGCCCACGGCCGTGCGCACGCCGTCCACGGCGGCGGCCTCGGCCCTGGCTCCGGCGGGCAGACCGGGCCCTCCCGCCGGAGCGGTGAGCACGCGGTCGGCCGTGACGGCGGCGCGCTGCTCGGCCCCGGTGGCGTGCTCCTCGCTGGTGTGCAGGAAGACCAGCGTCGAGGCGAAGGCCATGGCGAGCACGATGGGGGTGATCGCGGAGGCCAGACGGCGGGCGTTGGCGCGGGAGTTGGCGGCGGCGAGGCCGGCGGAGGCGGAGGCGGCGCGCATGGGCAGCCCCATCAGCCAGGCGCAGGCCCGGGCGATCAGCGGGCCGAGCAGGGCGACGGCGAGCATGAACAGGAAGACGATGCCGGAGGCGGCGTTCGCGGCGTTGTCGCCGCTCGAGGCGGCGGCCAGGCCGCCCAGTGACACTCCGCCGGCCGCGGCGGCCACGCCGAGGACCGTACGGATGGTGCCGGGGCGGGTGCGCTCCACGGAGGACTCGGCCAGGGCCTGGCCCGGCTTGATACGGGCCGGCCTGCGGGCCGCGGCGGCGCCCGCGATCAGCGCCGTGAGCAGGGAGACGCCGACGGCGCTCACCAACGGCAGCCAGGAGACGTGGAGTTGGAGCGCCTCGGGGACGGCGCCCCGGTCCTTCAGCTCGCCGAACCACCAGCGGGCGAGCGCGATACCGGGCAGGCAGCCCAGCAGCCCGGCGGCGGGCGCGACCAGCAGCGCCTCGGTGGCGATGGAGCGGCGCAGCTGGCGCGGGGTCGCCCCGATGGCGCGCAGCAGCGCGAACTCGCGGCTGCGCTGGCCCACGCAGAGGGCGACCGTGCCGGCGGCGGTGAAGGCGGCGACCATCGCGGCGACGCCGCCGAAGGAGCCGCCGAGGCCGGTGAGGGTCTCCTCGGCCGTCGCCATGCCGGGCGTCTCCACCGCTCCCCTGTCCTCTCCCGTACGGACCTCGGCACGGTCGCCGACGGCCCGGGTCACGGCCCGGGCCAGCTCGGCCGTGGTGGTACCGGGGGCGGGCAGTACGGCGATGGCGTCGACCGCGCCGGGGTGGCCGGACAGGCGGCGCGCCTCGGCGTCGGAGAACCACACGGTGGGGCCGGTGGCCGGGCCGGTGGACGCGCGGGTGAGGCCGCGGACGCGGACCCGGTGGGGGCCGTCGGCGGCGGTGACGGTGACGCGGTCGCCGACGGAGACCCCGGCGGCGCGCGCGGCGGCGGCGTCCAGTACGGCTTCGCCGCTGCCGGGCGCGCCGCCGTCGGAGAGCCGGGTGCCGGTGAAGGCGGTCGAGCCCCAGCCGTGGACGGTGACGGAGGCGGCCGGGGAGGCTGCCGGACCTCCCTTCCCGGAGCCGGCGTTGAGGAGCGCGGGGTAGGTGACGTCCGCGACGGCGCGGGCGACGCCGGGCGCCTTGGCGATGTCGTCGGCCAGGGATGCCTTCAGGCGGGCCCGGTCCGGGACCGGCCGGGAGACCTCGGTGCGCGACTCGCCGCTTCCGATGGTGAAGCGGATGCTCTGGTCGGCCTCGGCCACCACGGGGGCGGCGGCGTACCGGCTGGGCGGCACGGAGGCCCGCAGGCCCGTCTCCAGCAGGATGCCGCAGGCACAGACGATCAGCGCGGCCATGGCCAGCGCGACGAAGGTCCCGGCGAACGCGGCGGGCTTGAACCGGACGGCCGCCCTGGCCAGACCGTTGGTCAGGGCTTTCATACCGCCGCGCCCGCCATGGGAGCCGTCGCGCGGGGTGCGTACGCCGTGAGGGTGCTCATGCGGTCGGCGATCTGCTGGGCCGAGCCGCGGGCCAGGCTGTCGGCGATGGAGCCGTCGGCGAGGAAGAGGACCCGGTCGGCCCAGGCGGCTGCCACCGGGTCGTGGGTGACCATCACGACCGTCGCGCCGAGGGTGTCCACGGCGTGCCGCAGCAGGCCCAGGACCTCGGCGGCGGTACGGGTGTCCAGGGCGCCGGTCGGCTCGTCGGCGAAGACCACGTCGGGGCGGGTGACCAGCGCGCGGGCGACGGCGACGCGCTGCTGCTGGCCGCCGGAGAGCTGGCCGGGGCGGCGGCTCGCGTGCTCGTGCAGCCCGACCTGGGCCAGGACCTCGGCCGCGCGGCGGCGGTCGGGGCGGTGTCCGGCCAGCCGCATCGGGAGGAGGACGTTCTGCTCGACGGTGAGGGAGGGCAGCAGGTTGAACGCCTGGAAGACGAACCCGAGGCGGCTGCGGCGCAGTTCGGTGAGCTTGTTCTCGCTCATGCCGGTGATCTCGGTGCCGCCGAGGCGGACGGAGCCGGCGGTGGGCCGGTCCAGCCCGGCGGCGCACTGCAGGAAGGTGGACTTGCCGGAGCCGGAGGGGCCCATGATCGCGGTGAAGCTGCCGCGGGGCAGGGTGAGGTCGATGCCGCGCAGGGCGTGGACGACCTGGGAGCCGCGGCCGTGCCGGCGGCGGACGCCGTGGAGTTCCACGGCGGCGGACCCGTCTGCGGCGGGGGACGTCACCTGGTCCCGTACATCGCGTCGGTTGCTGCGCAGGCCCATGGTTTCGTCCTCTGTCTCGTGCGTCCGATCTACACGTCGAACGTACGGATGCAGAGCCGTACCGGACCATGACGGCCGCCGGTGGATCAGGGGTGGGGAAAACCCGACCATGGGGGTGGGGTGCGGGTGGACCCGCCTTCAGTCCCGGCAGATCAGCAGGAGGGCGCGGTCGTCGTTGACGTCCTTGGCGACGGCCTCGATGAGGTGCCAGGCGGCGCCCGCGAAACCGGAGGCGACATAGCGGTCGGCCTCGCCGGTGAGGCGGTCGATGCCCTCGGCGATGTCCCGGTCGGCGGCCTCGACCAGGCCGTCGGTGAAGAGCATCAGCACGTCACCGGGGCGCAGGGTGCCCTTGACCGGGTCGAACTGGGCGCCGTCCATGATGCCCAGCAGCGGGCCCTCGGCGGCCTTCTCCTCCCAGCGGCCCGTACCGGCGCTGAGCTGGAGGGCGGGGAGGTGGCCCGCGGAGAGGAGTTCGTAGTCGCCGGACTCCAGGTCCAGGACCAGGTGGACCGAGGTGGCGAAGCCCTCGTCCCAGTCCTGGCGCAGCAGGTAGCCGTTGGCGGCGGGGAGGAAGCCGTGCGGCGGGAGGGAGCCCAGGAGGCCGCCGAAGGCGCCGGACAGCAGCAGCGCGCGGGAGGCGGCGTCCATGCCCTTGCCGGAGACGTCGGTCAGCACGACTTCGAGGATGTTGCCGTCGTGGGTGCGCGAGGCGACGACGAAGTCGCCGGAGAAGGACTGGCCGCCGGCCGGGCGCAGCGCCATCTCGCGGTGCCAGCCCGGCGGGAGCTTGGGCAGCTTGCTCTGGACGCGGATACGTTCGCGCAGGTCGAAGAGCATGGTGCCGCCGCGTCTCCAGGGGACGCCGACGCGGCTGCGGAACTGCGCGAGGACCAGCCCGAAGAGGCCGGAGGCGGCCACCACCAGGACGGTGCCGGGGGTGATCCGGTCAGGGCCGGTGTCGTACGGCCCCAGGAGCGCGGCCTCCACGATCAGGGCGGCGGCGGAGGACCCGTACAGGGCCAGCAGGCTGGCGGGGCGCAGCAGCAGGCCGCCCGCCACGACCGGCAGGACCAGCGCGGTGGGCGCGATCCAGTCGGGGCGCAGGACGGTGCCGCAGGCGATGGCCGGGATGGCGATGAGCAGGGCGGCGAAGGCGATCCAGTCGGAGCCGTCGCCGCGGAAGTAGTCGACCCCGGCTTTGCGCACGGCGTTGCGGACCCGGTGCAGTCCTTTGCGCATCCGGGCCGTCAGGGTCTCTGCTCCCGTTCCGCTTGCCATCGCTCTGGGACCTTATCCACCCGTTCGGCGGCGCGTCGATTCACGGCGCGCCAGGCAGCCCCATTCGCGGGAAGCCGCGTTCGAAAAGCGGTCGCGCTGGCGGAGAACGTGCTGCTAGGCATGGCATATGACGACAGACTTGCGGGTGCTGGATCCGGCCGAGTGGGACGGGTGGTACGCGAAGCTGGAGCGGGCCTTCGGCGAGCCCGAAGAGGCCCCTGAGGAAAGGGCCTTGTACCGGGAACTGACGGAGCCCGAGCGCTCCTTCGGTCTGTGGGACGGTGCCGAGTGCGTGGGCACGGCGGGGGCCTTCTCCTTCCGCCTGTCGGTGCCGGGCGGATCACTGGTCCCGGCGGCCGGTGTGACGATGGTCTCGGTCCAGCCCACGCACCGGCGGCGCGGGCTGCTCTCGCGGATGATGCGGCACCAGCTGGACGACGTACGCGCCCGCGGCGAGGAGCCGCTGGCCGTGCTGACCGCGTCCGAGCCCGGGATCTACGGGCGCTTCGGGTACGGCGCCGCGACGGAGCAGATGGCGCTGACGGTCGACACCCTGCGGGCCGGACTGAGGGTGCCCGAGGGCGCCGACGCGGTACGGCTGCGGCTGGTCGATCCGCAGGAGGCGCTGGCGCGATGCGAGGCGGTCTACGCCCGTCTGGTCGAGGACCGGCCCGGCATGCTGGCCCGGCAGCCGGGCTGGGAGCGGCAGCCGCTGCTGGACCCGCCCGCCAACCGCGACGGCGCCAGCGAGCTGCTGTGCGTCCTGGCCGAGGCCGACGGCGAGGTGCGCGGCTATGCGCGCTACGCGGTCAAGCCGGAGTGGGACGAGGCGGGCCCGGACGGCACGGTCCTCCTCCGCGACGTCCAGGCGCTGGACCCGGTGGCGTACGGGGCGCTGTGGCGCTATTTGTTCGACATCGACCTGACCTCGCGTGTCACCTCCAGGAACCGTCCTGCCGACGACCCGCTGCTGCATCTGGTGTCGGACCTGCGGCGGTGCCGGATCAACGTGCGCGAGTCGCTGTTCGTACGGCTGGTTCAGGTGGGCGAGGCGCTCCAGGCGCGGACGTACGCGGCGCCGGTGGATGTGGTGCTGGAGGTCACGGACGCGTTCTGCCCCTGGAACGAGGGGCGTTGGCGGCTGACCGGCGACGGGAAGGGCGCCTCGTGCGCCCGTACCACCGATGCGGCCGATCTGGCGCTGTCCGTACGGGAGTTGGGCGCGGCGTATCTGGGCGGCTTCTCGCTGCGGGCGCTGGCGGGGGCCGGGCGGGTGCGGGAGCTGCGGCGCGGGGCGCTGGCGGAGGCCTCGACGGCCTTCGGCTCCGATGTGCGGCCGTGGCTGCCGCACGGGTTCTGACGTCCCGGGCGGCGTACGGGAGTTGGGGCCGGGCCCCGGTCGCCGGGGGTCAGCGCTGCTGGCAGCCGGGGCACCAGAAGAGGTTGCGGGCGGCGAGATCGGCGGTGCGGATCTCGCCGCCACAGAGGTGGCACGGCTGGTGCGCGCGGCGGTAGACGTACACCTCGCCGCCGTGGTCGTCGACCCGCGGCGGGCGCCCCATGGCCTCGGGGGTGTGCTCCGGCCTGACCGTATCGATGCGGTTGAGGCGGACGCCCTCGCGCATCAGATCGACCAGATCGGACCAGATCGCGTCCCATTCGGACCGGCTGAGATCGCGGCCGAGGCGGTACGGGTCGATCCGGTGCCGGAAAAGGACCTCGGCGCGGTAGACGTTGCCGACGCCCGCGATGACCTTCTGGTCCATCAGCAGCGCGGCGACGGTGGTGCGGCTGCGGCTGATCCGGGCCCAGGCGCGCTCCGGATCGGCGTCCGGACGCAGCGGGTCGGGGCCCAGCCGGTCGTGTATCGCCTGCTTCTCGCCGTCGGTGATCAGGGCGCAGGTGGTGGGGCCGCGCAGGTCGGCGTACGCGGTGGGGCCGGCCAGGCGCAGCCGTACGGTGTCGGTGGGGGGTGGGGCGGGGGTGTCGCCGAAGGTGAGCTTGCCGAAGAGGCCCAGGTGGATGTGGACCCAGCCCGTCTCGGCGAAGCCGAGGAAAAGGTGCTTGCCGTGGGCTTCGGTGCTGGTCAGGGTCTGGCCGTCGATCAAGGCCGCGCTGTCGGAGAACTTGCCCTGGGGGCTGGTGGCCCGGACCTTCTGCTTGCCGAAGCGGGCACGGTAGTCCAGCGCGAGGCGGTGGATGGTGTGCCCCTCGGGCATGCGGGTCTCCTCGTGCTGCGCCATTGCGCCTGCGGCGGGCTGCTGTCCGCCGCGCGGGGCTGTCGGGTGCGGTGACGGGCCCGCGCGGCCTGGTGTGCGGACTGCTTCGCTTTACGTCCGCACACCAGGCCGCTCCGGCCCGTCACCTCCCGTTGGGGGATGAAAAACTACGGCTGGGGGTGGTGGGCCGGGACGGGCGGGAGTTCGCCGGTGGTCTCGTAGGTGGAGAGCATGGCGATGCGGCGGGTGTGGCGCTCCTCGCCGGAGTACGGGGTGCTCAGGAAGACCTCGACGAACTTGGTCGCCTCTTCCTGGGAGTGCATCCGCCCGCCGATGCTGATGACGTTGGCGTCGTTGTGCTCGCGCCCCAGCTTGGCGGTCTCCTCGCTCCAGGCCAGCGCGGCCCGTACGCCCTTGACCTTGTTGGCGGCGATCTGCTCGCCGTTGCCGGAGCCGCCGATGACGATGCCCAGGCTGTCCGCGTCGGCGGCCGTCTTCTCCGCGGCGCGCAGGCAGAACGGCGGGTAGTCGTCCTGGGCGTCGTAGATGTGGGGACCGCAGTCGACGGGCTCGTGGCCGTTGGCCTCGAGCCACTGGACGAGGTGGTTCTTCAGTTCGTAACCGGCGTGATCGGAGCCGAGGTAGACGCGCATGCCCCTGAGTGTGGCATGCGCGGGCCGGGGTAGGCGCTGCCGGGTCTTCGTACGAAAGAACGATTCCCGCGACTCCGGCAACGATCTGGACTCAGATCTTCCAAAACGCTTGTTAACGAAGATCTAATGCGGGGACTCGAACTTGAGAACCACACAAGGACGGTGCACATGGGCGCGCCCCCGCCGACCAAGACGGTGGCCCCGACGACCGGAGACCCCGGCAAGGGCCCCACGCAGGACGGACTGCAGGCAGGACTCAAGAACCGCCATCTGTCGATGATCGCCATCGGCGGCGTGATCGGTGCCGGGCTCTTCGTGGGCTCCGGCGCAGGCATCTCCGCCGCCGGTCCCGGCATCCTCATTTCCTACCTGCTGACGGGCCTGCTGGTCGTCCTGGTGATGCGGATGCTCGGCGAGATGGCCGCCGCCTCCCCCACCTCCGGCTCGTTCTCCGCCTACGCGGACCGGGCGCTGGGGCGCTGGGCGGGCTTCACCATCGGCTGGCTGTACTGGTTCTTCTGGTCGGTGGTGCTGGCCGTGGAGGCGACCGCGGCCGCGGCGATCCTCACCAACTGGGTGCCGGCCGTCCCGCAGTGGGCCTGGGCGCTGCTGGTCATGATCGTGCTGACCGGCACCAACCTGATCTCGGTCGGGTCCTTCGGCGAGTTCGAGTTCTGGTTCGCCGGGATCAAGGTGGTGGCGATCGTCGTCTTCATCGTGATCGGCGCGCTGGCGATCTTCGGCATGCCGCCGGGCGACGCGGCGGTGGGCATGACGAACCTGACCGGGCAGGGCGGATTCCTGCCCAACGGGCCGGGCGCGATCCTCTCCGGCATGCTGCTGGTGGTCTTCTCCTTCATGGGCAGCGAGATCGTCACCCTGGCGGCGAGCGAGTCGCCGGACCCGGTGGTGGCCGTGCGCAAGGCCGTCAACAGCGTCATCTGGCGCGTCGCGCTCTTCTACATCGGCTCGATCACCGTGATCGTCACGCTGCTGCCGTGGAACGACCCGGCGGTCAAGGCGAGCCCGTACGTGGCGGTGCTGGAGTCCCTGAAGATCCCTTACGCGGGCACGGTCATGGACGTCATCGTGCTGTGCGCGGTGCTCTCCTGCCTGAACTCGGGCCTGTACACGGCCTCCCGGATGGCCTTCTCGCTCGGCGAGCGCGGGGATGCGCCGAAGTCCTTCACCCGGCTGAACAAGGGCGGCGTGCCGTCCGTCGCGATCTGGGCCTCGGTCGCCTTCGGCTTCGTCGCCACGATCTTCAGCTACACCTCCAAGGACACCGTCTTCCAGTTCCTGCTGAACTCCTCGGGCGCGGTGGCGCTGTTCGTCTGGCTCGTCATCTGCTTCTCGCAGCTGAAGATGCGCAAGGTCATCGAGCGGGAGATGCCGGAGCGGCTGACGGTACGGATGTGGCTCTACCCCGGACTGACGTACGCCACCATCGGGCTGATCCTCTTCGTCGTGGGCTACATGTTCTACAACCCCGACGGGCGGACCCAGATGGTGATGTCGGTGGTCGTGGGTGCGCTGGTGCTGGTGGTCGGGCTGGTGCTGCAGCGGCGTCGGGCCGCCCAGGGCGTGGCCTCGGGTGCGTCGGGCCCGTCGGGTCAGGACGTGCGGAAGGACTCCGAGACCCGGTCGTAGATGCGCAGGGCGGTGGCCTCGGCGGAGTCCAGGTACCACATGTTCAGCGAGTAGGTCCGGCCCTTGGTACGGAAGCCGAGCTGCCGCCCGTGCGCGGGGGTCTCGCCGTTGCGCAGGAAGGCGAACTCCCAGATGACGGCGGGCTTCCCCTGGAAGGTCGTCCGCTCCAGACGCAGGTTCTGGTAGCCGGGCACATTGTGCTGCTGCGCCTCGAACTGCTGCCAGTTGGCGAGCAGGTCGCCGCCCTCCTGCGGCTTCTGGCGGGCGGAGATCTCGATGGTGCCGTCCGTGGCGAAGTAGCGGATGACGCGGGGGCTCTCCTGCGTGCGGTTGAAGCCCGCGGGCGGCACCCAGTTGAAGCCCTCCTCGAAGCGCCGGGCGCCGTCCGTGGCGGACGCCTGGGTCGGCGGGCGGCTGGTGGCGGTCTGCACCGGGGGGTTGTCGGTGCCGCCGCCCCGGGTGGCCAGCATGATCCCCGCCACGGCCGCGGCGGAGGCGGCCACGGTCCCGGCGGCCAGCAGCGCCCGGCGGGCGGGGCGGCGGGTGCGGGCCAGCGGCTGGTCCTCGGCGGGCCGCGGTGGTGGCTTGTGGTCGGGCTGCGGTGACTGCTCCTGGTCGGGAGGTGACTGTTCCTGTTCGGGGGCCGGGCGCTGCTCGGGCGGTTCGGTGCGTACGGCGCTGTGCGGGGCGTCGGGCTCGGGGGCGGGCTCGGGGCCGGAGTCGGGGTGGGGGTGGGGGTGGGGGTCGGGCGCAGGCTCGGGCTCGTGTGACGTGGGTTCGGTGAGGTCGGTGGCGGCGGCGGGGGTGGGCTCGGGGGCGACCTCTTCCGTTTCCTGCGGTGCTTCCGGTGCTGCTTCTTGCGGTGCTTCCGGTGCCTGCGCTTCTTCCGTCTCCTCCTCTTCCGCCGTCTCCTCGGCTTCCTCTGCCTCTCCGGCTTCCGTCGTCACTTCTGCCGCACCCGGTGTCCCGTTCACCGTGGCCCTGCTGTGGGGGGCCGGGATCTCGGCGGGTACGTCGGCCACGGTGGGCGTATAGCTCACGGTGCCGGGACCGGCAGCGGGCTCGGGCTCGGGCTCAACAGGCGGCGCCTCGGCCGGCGGTGCGCTCGGTGGCCGCGCGACCGTGGGCGTACGGGATTCTGGCGGGTCGGCGGGGAAGAGGGCGGTCAGGGTCTGGGCCACGACGGGCAGGGTGGGGCGGTCCTGCGGGGACTTGCGCAGCAGTGCGGCCAGGAGCTCGCGCAGCGGACCGGCGGCGGGCGGGATCTGCGGCTCCTCGTACAGGACCGCGTGCAGGGTGGCGAGTGTGGTGGGGCGGGTGAACGGCGACTGCCCTGCCAGCGCGGCGCACAGGGTGGCGCCCAGCGACCACAGGTCCGAGGGCGGTCCCTGGGTCTTGCCCTCGACCCGCTCGGGCGCCATGTAGTCCGGCGAGCCGATGAGCATGCCCGCCATGGTGAGCCCGGCCAGGTCCTGCATCGATGCGATGCCGAAGTCGGTCAGCACCACCTCGCCGCGCTCGTCGATGAGGACGTTGCCCGGCTTGATGTCGCGGTGCAGCACGCCCACCGCGTGCACCTCGTGCAGCGCGCGCACCAGCCCGCGGCCGATCCTGGCCGCCCCTTCCGGTGCCAGCGGGCCGTCCTGGACCAGGATCTGTTCCAGGGAGCGGGCGTTGACCAGCTGCATCACGATCCACAGCCGGTCGCCCTCCTCGGCCACGTCGTGGACGCGCACCACGTTGGGGTGGTCGATCCGGGCGGTGGCCCGCGCCTCGCGCAGGCTGCGCTCGCGCTGGATCTCGCTCTCCTCCCCGGCCAGCTCGTCGATGCGTATCTCCTTGACCGCCACCAGCCGGTCCAGGATTTCGTCCCGCGCGCGCCAAACCGATCCCATTCCGCCTCGACCGATCAGTTCCAGAAGCCGGTAACGACCGACCGCCAATCGCCCCAGCCTCGCTTGACTCGAATTCCCCACCATTCCCTGCCCCCACAGCGTGTGCGGAATCTTGTGGTACCCCTCAAATATCCCAGAAGGGGATGGAGATAGGGGGGCTCAGAAATGCACAGGATTCATACCGGAAAGCGTGCGGTATCGGTGAGTGCCGTTGCCGCCGCGCTGCTGCTGTCGGTCGGCTCCGGCGGCGCGGCGTACGCGGCCGAGCCGGAGCCCGGCAGCAGCCAGGGCGGCAAGCCGGGGCCGAGCGTGCCGTCCGGGTACAAACTCACCACCGAACTCCCGAAGACGATCTCTGTCGACAACGACTCCGACGCCACATCACTGACCGCCAAGGTCACCAACAACGGCTCCGCCGCCACCGATGCGATCCGCCTCTCGGTCGTCGGCTTCAAGGGGCTTACGGTCAAAAACGTTGAGGGCTGCGCGCAGATTCCGAAAGAAAAGCTCCCGAAGGGGTCAAACAGCGGATTCGCCTGCGCCATCGACAAGCTGGAGAGCGGAAAGAGCCGCTCGTACAAAGTCACCGCATCCTTCGACCTCAAGCAGGAAGGGCAGATTTGCCTTCCGGTGACACTCGGCGACACCGAAACGCTCCTTTGGCAACAGGGTCCGGTCGACTTCGGAACCTCCAAGCCGATTCCGGACGCACCCGACACACCCCTGCTCCTGGGCGTCAAGAACGCCACGGCCGCCGGCGGCGCCTCCCCCAGCCCCTCACCCACCACCCCTTCCACCCCTGCCCCTCCCGCCGACCCTTCCGGCCCTGACGCTCCCGGCAAGGACGGCCAGAATCCCCCGCAGGACAAGCTGCCCGACACCGGCCCCCCGGACGTGCTGCCGATGGCCGGCGTCGCCGCCGCGCTGCTGCTCGCCGGCGGCGGCGGACTGTGGCTGACGCGCGGACCCTCCCGCAGGGCCGAGCGCCGCTGAGCCGCCGGGGCCGGTACCTGCTTGCGGGCGGCCCCGTACGCACAAGGCCGGGCCCCGCACCACATCGGTGGTGCGGGGCCCGGCCTGTGCTCCGTGGTGCCGGACGCCTCAGCCGCGGCGGCCGAGCAGCTTCCAGGCGGTGGGCAGCGCGCCCATGGCGAGCGCGGCCTTGAGGGCGTCGCCGATGAGGAAGGGGACCAGGCCCGCGGCGACGGCCTCGGACAGCGACAGGTCGGCGGCCAGCGCCAGGTAGGGGACGCCGACCGCGTAGATGATCGCGGAGCCCGCGGCCATGGCGCCCGCGGTACGCAGCACCGAGCGGTCCGCGCCACGGCGGGCCAGCGCGCCGACGACGGTCGCGGCGAGCAGCATGCCGAGCACGTAGCCGAAGGACGGGAAGGCCGCGCCGGCCTTCGCCTCCGCGAACCACGGCATGCCCGCCATGCCGACGAGCGCGTACAGCGCCAGGGAGAGGAAGCCGCGGCGGGCGCCGAGCGCGGTGCCGACGAGCAGGGCGGCGAAGGTCTGGCCGCTGACCGGGACCGGCGAGCCCGGGACGGGGACGGCGATCTGGGCCGCGATGCCGGTGAGCGCGGCGCCGCCGAGGATCAGTGCGGCGTCGCGGACGCGGGCGCGCCCTGCGGTGGCGGCGGGCAGCAGGTCGGCCAGGACCGTGCCGGTACGGCCGGTGGCGCCTGCGCTGAGGGGGGCGGCTGCTGAACTCATCAAGACTCCGCGGGTGTGAGACGGGTACGGGACGGTGGGACGGGCAACGACGCGTTGACGTTAGTTCAGCGGACCGGGCGCGATCATCGTGTGTCGGCGACAAAGGCGCACCGGCCGCCTTGGAGGCTTCCGAACAATCGTGAGGATCCCACGCCGTGCCGCACCGGCGGCCGTTGCACCAGGTCACGTGATGCTCATCACGGCGGCAGCCGCGGCCGGTGGCGCATTTTGTGGTAGCGCGTACCCTGCGGGGACACTGTGGGGATCTCCCAAAAATCCGGAGATCGAGAGATCCATCGCGAGAGTACGGGCCCCATGCACGACGCCAAGGACACCAAGACCGCCGCCGAGCCGCGCCCGGCCGACGGCGCGAAAGAACCGCTGTCCGGCGGGCTCAAGCAGCGCCACCTGACCATGCTCGGGCTGGGCGGGGTGATCGGCGCGGGCCTGTTCGTGGGCTCCGGCGCCGGGATCTCGGTGGCCGGGCCCGGCATCGTGCTCTCGTATCTGATCGCCGGTGCGCTGGCGATGCTGATCATGCGGATGCTGGGCGAGATGTCCTCGGCGATGCCGGCGTCCGGCGCGTTCTCGGTGCACGCGGAGCGGGCGCTGGGGCGCTGGGCGGGCTTCAGCGTCGGCTGGCTGTACTGGTTCCTGCTGGTGGTCGTGCTGGCCGTGGAAGCCACCGCGGCGGCGCAGATCGCCAACGGCTGGGTGCCCGCCGTCCCGCAGTGGGGCTGGGTGCTGATCTTCATGGTGGTGTTCACGGCGGCGAATCTCACGGCCGTGAAGAACTTCGGTGAGTTCGAGTTCTGGTTCGCGGCGCTCAAGGTCGGCGCGATCGTGCTCTTCCTGGCGCTGAGCCTGCTGGCGATCTTCGGCGTGCTGCCCGACACCGACGCGGTGGGGCTGGCCAACCTCACCGGGCAGGGCGGTTTTCTGCCCAACGGCTGGGCGGGCGTGGTCTCCGGCGTACTGGCCGTGGTCTTCGCCTTCGGCGGCCTGGAGGTCGTCACCATCGCGGCGGCCGAGTCGGACGACCCGGCGCGCTCGATGGCGCGGGCGGTGCGCAGCGCGGTGTGGCGGATCCTGTTCTTCTACGTCGGTTCGATGCTGGTCATCGTGACGCTGCTGCCGTGGTCCTCGATGCACGCGGGCCAGAGCCCGTACGTGGCGGTGCTGGACCACATCGGGGTGCCGGGCGCCGGCCAGATCATGAACATCGTGGTGTTCGTGGCGCTGCTCTCCGCGCTGAACGCCAATCTGTACGGCTCCTCGCGGATGGTCTTCTCGCTGGCGGAGCGGGGCGAGGCGCCGCGCGCGCTGCTGAAGGTGTCCAAGGGCGGGGTGCCGCGCCGGGCCGTGCTGGCCTCGGTCGCCTTCGGGTTCGTCTCGGTGCTGCTCAATCTGAAGTGGCCGGATTCGGTCTTCCTCTACATGCTCAACTCGGTCGGCGCGGTGCTGCTGTTCGTCTGGGGTCTGATCGCCGTCTCGCAGCTGCGGCTGCGCCGCCGCATCGAGGCCGAGGCGCCCGAGAAGCTGACCCTGCCGATGTGGTGCTTCCCCTGGCTGACCTGGGCGGCGCTGGCCGGGATGGCCGTGGTGCTGGTGCTGATGCTGACCGACGACGGGGCGCGTCCGCAGCTGCTGTGGTCGGCGGCGGCCACCGGTGCGGTGCTGCTCTTCGCGGGTCTGCGGGAGCTGCGCGCCAAGCGTGCGGGTACGGCGTCCCGTCACTGAGCGTCGTCCCATGGCGCACATGCGCCGCCGTGGGCACACAGCGAACACAGACGGTCACGATCTCGTCTGAATAGCGAACAACTCCTGCACGAGTGTTGCCCTGAGCGGACACCGGCGCTCAGACTGAGCGAACTTTTCCGCCCCATCAGCACCCCCGCCCCGCTCCCCTCTCACATAACGGGACAGGTACGACCATGAATCGGACACCTTCGTCCACCGCGCCCGCGCGCGAGACGACGGGCCAGGCCACCACGGACAGCGGCACCCCGCTCTCCCACGGCCTCAAGCAGCGTCACCTGTCGATGATCGCCCTCGGGGGCGTGATCGGCGCCGGTCTGTTCGTCGGCTCCGGCGCGGGGATCGCGGCGGCGGGCCCCTCGATCGTGCTCGCCTATGCGATATCGGGCTGTCTGGTCATGCTCGTGATGCGCATGCTCGGCGAGATGTCGGCGGCCAACCCGGCCTCGGGGTCCATGTCCGTGCACGCGGAGCGGTCGATCGGCCCCTGGGCGGGGTTCACCGCGGGGTGGATGTTCTGCGTCCAGCTGTGTGTGGCGGTGGCCGCCGAGGCGATCGGCGCCGCGAAGATCATGACCGGCTGGTTCCCCGACACCCCGTCCTGGATGTGGGTGCTGCTGTTCATGCTGATCTTCTGCGGGACGAACCTCGCCGCCGTCGGCAACTTCGGCGAGTTCGAGTTCTGGTTCGCGACGCTGAAGGTGAGCGCGATCTGCATCTTCCTCGTCCTGGGCCTGCTCGCCATCTTCGGCGTGCTGCCGGGCACCCAGGCGCCGGGCGCCACCCACCTCGCCGGCGACGGCGGCTTCATGCCCCAGGGCCTGGACGGGCTCATGATCGGCCTGCTCGCCTCGGTCTTCGCCTACGGCGGCCTGGAGACGGTGACGATCGCCGCCGCGGAGTCCAAGAACCCGGTCCGCGGCGTGGCCGTTGCGGTACGGACCGCGATGTGGCGCATCGCCCTCTTCTACATCGGCTCGATGGCGGTCATCGTCACCGTCATCTCCTGGAAGAACCCCTCGGTCAAGGAGGACGGCCCCTATGTGGCGGTGCTGAACCTCCTGGGGATCCCGGCGGCCGGCCAGATCATGAACGTCGTCATCCTCATCGCCCTGCTGTCCGCGATGAACGCCAACATCTACGGCTCCTCGCGGATGGCCTACTCCCTCACCGCCCGCGGCCAGGGCCCGGCCTTCCTCAGCAAGGTCTCCGGCGGCGTCCCGCGCCGCGCGGTGCTCATGTGCTCCGCCTTCGGCTTCGTCGCGGTGCTGTTCAGCTACTGGTGGCCGGACACCGTCTTCACCTGGCTGCTGAACATGGTCGGCGCCGCGGTCCTGGTGGTCTGGGGCTTCATCGCCGCGGCCCAGCTGCGGATGCGCCGGACGCTGGAGCGCGAGTCGCCCGAGCGGCTGGTCGTACGGATGTGGGCGTTCCCGGTGCTGACCTGGGTGGCCCTGCTCGGCGTGGTGGCGGTGCTGCTGCTGATGCTGCGCGACGGCGAGACCCGCGTCCAGCTGTACTTCACCGGCGGGCTCACGGTGGCGCTCGCGGTCATCGGATATCTGCGGCAGCGGATGGCCTCGCGTGCCCGGCCGTCGGCGGACCTGACAGACACGGCGGATCGCGGCGCGTAGAGCGGATCGCGGCGCGCAAAAGCGCCTGACGGCCAACGCGCAGCACAGGCGGGGCGGGACCTCCTACCGAGGTCCCCCCCCCCCCCCCCCCCCCCCCCCCCCCGCCTCGGTCTTTGGGTCCAAGCCCCGCCCCGGACCCAGCCGATGATCACTGCTGCTGATAGCGTGCTCTTGCAAGTTGATTGCAATTAGAGGTCGTAAGCAGTTGGAGAGGCTCGGCATGGCCATCTACACACTTCCTGAACTTCCGTACGACTACTCGGCGCTGGCCCCGGTCATCAGCCCCGAGATCATCGAGCTGCACCACGACAAGCACCACGCGGCGTACGTGAAGGGTGCCAACGACACCCTGGAGCAGCTCGCGGAAGCCCGCGACAAGGACGCCTGGGGCTCGATCAACGGCCTGGAGAAGAACCTCGCGTTCCACCTCTCCGGCCACATCCTGCACAGCATCTACTGGCACAACATGACCGGCGAGGGCGGCGGCGAGCCGCTGGACAAGGACGGCGTCGGCGAGCTGGCGGACGCCATCGCCGAGAGCTTCGGCTCGTTCGCGAAGTTCAAGGCCCAGCTCACCAAGGCCTCGGCGACCACCCAGGGTTCGGGCTGGGGCGTGCTGGCCTACGAGCCGGTGACCGGCCGTCTGATCGTGGAGCAGATCTACGACCACCAGGGCAACGTCGGCCAGGGCTCGGTCCCGATCCTGGTCTTCGACGCCTGGGAGCACGCCTTCTACCTTCAGTACAAGAACCAGAAGGTGGACTTCATCGAGGCGATGTGGCAGGTCGTCAACTGGCAGGACGTGGCCAAGCGCTACACGGCCGCCAAGGAGCGCGCGAACAACCTGCTGCTGGCCCCGTGAGGCCGTAGCACCCTGAAGCGCCCTGCCTCGTGATCGTCTTCTCAACCTTCGCCAGGCAGGCGGATCAAGGAAAGGCCCCCGTGAGGACGTGACTCACGGGGGCCTTTCTGTGCCCCGGCCGGGCGGCGCACAGTGGCAGCATGACGGAGCTCTGGTGCACCACGTGCAGGGAGTACGAGCCCCACCGGCCGGTGGAGGGCGAGCGGGAGAAGAACTGGGTCCGCAAGCGGATCGACAAGGGCGAGGACGCCTTCGTCGACGACTACTGGATGTGCGAGAAGCGCGGCTGCCGCAACGTCCGTTACCGCTGGTCGACCACCGACGCCCCGGGGAAGATGCCGCCCCTGGACTGACCGGTCCGCAGCCGGGTCAGTCGAAAACCGGCCCCTGGGTGCGGGTGCGCTTGATCTCGTAGAAGCCCGGGATCGAGGCGACGAGCAGGGTGCCGTCCCACAGCTGGGCGGCCTGCTCGCCCTTGGGGGCCGGGGTGACGACCGGGCCGAAGAAGGCGATCTGCTCGCCGTCGGAGCCGGGCACCGCGATCACCGGGGTGCCGACCTCCTGGCCGACCAGGTCGATGCCGGCCGCGTGCGAGGCGCGCAGCTCGGTGTCGTAGGCGTCCGTGTCGGCGGCGTCGGCGAGTTCGGCGGGCAGGCCGGCCTCCTCAAGAGCGTCCAGGATCGTCTCGCGGGTGCGCGGCAGACCCTGGTTGTGGAAGCGGGTGCCCAGCGCGGTGTAGAGCTTGCCGAGCACCTCGTTGCCGTACTTCTGCTCGGCGGCGATGCAGACGCGCACCGGGGCCCAGGCCCGGCCGCCCGGCTGCATGGCCTCGCGGTACTCCTCGGGCAGCTCGTCGAGTTTGTTCTCGTTCAGGACGGCCAGGCTCATCACGTGCCAGCGCACCTCGACCGGGCGGACCTTCTCCACCTCCAGCATCCAGCGGGAGGTCATCCAGGCCCAGGGGCACGCCGGGTCGAACCAGAAGTCGGCCGGGGTCTTCGTGGTGCCCATCGCGGTGTCGGTGGTGTTCGCGGACACGGTGTCTCCTCTGGGAAGTGGGTCGGTGAAAGCTTCAACCACCACCCGGCGTGCCATGATTCCCGTGTTCGATATTCGAGACGAGGACGAGGGAGTCGCGTCGTGCCCGGTGAGAATCTGTCCCGAGACGAGGCCCGTGAGCGGGCCCGCCTGCTGAGCGTCGACGGGTACGAGGTGGCGCTGGATGTGCGCTCCGCCGTGGAACAGGGCGAGGCCGCCCGCACCTTCCGCTCGCGCACGACCGTGCGCTTCCGCTGCGCCGAGCCGGGCGCCACCAGCTTCGCCGACCTCGTCGCCCCCGCCGTGACCGCCGTCCGGCTCAACGGCCGCGAGCTGGACCCGGCCGAGGTCTTCGACGGCGCCCGGATCGCGCTGGCGGACCTGGCCGCCGAGAACACCCTGGAGGTGGACGCGCGCTGCGCCTACAGCCGTACGGGTGAGGGTCTGCACCGCTTCGTGGACCCCGAGGACGGCGAGGTCTACCTCTACACCCAGTACGAGCCGGCCGACGCCCGCCGGGTGTTCGCGAACTTCGAACAGCCGGACCTGAAGGCCCCCTTCCGCTTCGAGGTGACCGCGCCCGAGGGCTGGGTGGTCCTCAGCAACGGCGCCCAGGACGGTCCGGTCCGGGGCGGCACATACCACTTCGTGCCGACCGAGCCGATCTCCACGTACATCACGGCCGTCGTCGCGGGCCCGTACCACTACGTCTCCGACAGCTACCGCCGCACCCTCAAGGACGGCAGCGCGCTGGAGATCCCGCTGGGCGCGCTGTGCCGCAAGGGGCTGGCCAAGCACTTCGACGCGGACGACATCTTCCTGGTCACCAAGCAGGGCCTGGACTTCTTCCACGACCACTTCGACTTCCCCTACCCCTTCGGGAAGTACGACCAGGCCTTCGTGCCGGAGTACAACATCGGGGCGATGGAGAACCCGGGGTGTGTGACCTTCCGCGAGGAGTTCGTCTTCCGGGGGAAGGTGACCACCGCCTCCTACGAGCGGCGGGCCAACGTCATCCTGCACGAGATGGCGCACATGTGGTTCGGCGACCTGGTCACCATGCGCTGGTGGGACGACCTGTGGCTCAAGGAGTCCTTCGCGGACTTCATGGGAGCGCTCTCACTGGTGGAGGCGACCCGCTTCACCAACGGCTGGATCACCTTCGCCAACGGCCGCAAGGCGTGGGCGTACCGCGCCGACCAGCTGCCCTCCACCCACCCGGTCACCGCCGACATCCGGGACCTGGAGGACGCCAAGCTCAACTTCGACGGCATCACCTACGCCAAGGGCGCCTCCGTGCTCAAGCAGCTGGTGGCCTACGTCGGGCGGGACGCCTTCATGGAGGGCGCGCGGCGCTACTTCCAGCGGCACGCCTACGGCAACACCGAGCTGGGCGATCTGCTGAGCGTGCTGGAGGAGACCTCCGGGCGCGACCTGGCCGCCTGGTCCCGGTCGTGGCTGCAGACCGCCGGGGTCAACTCGCTGACCCCGCAGGCCACTTACGACGCGCAGGACCGCATCACGGAGCTGAGCGTGCTCCAGGAGGCGGACGCCGCCCACCCCGAACTGCGCCCGCACCGGGTCGCGGTGGGGCTCTACCGCCGCGAGGAGGCCGACGGGGCGCTGGTGCGCTACGCCCGCGCCGAGCTGGACGTCGCCGGTCCGCGCACCGTCGTCACCGAGCTGGCGGGGGCCGAGCGGCCCGAGCTGATCCTGGTCAACGACGAGGACCTCACGTACTGCAAGATCCGTTTCGACGCGGCGTCGCTGGACACGCTGCGCACCCAACTGGGCCAGCTGACCGACCCGTTGGCGCGCGCCCTGTGCTGGTCGGCGGTGTGGGGCCTGACCCGGGACGGGCTGATGCCGGCCCGCGACTACCTGGACCTCGTCCTGCGCTTCGCGGGCCGCGAGAGCGACATCGGCGTCCTGCAGTCGCTGCACGCCCAGGCCCGGGCCTCGCTGACGCACTACACCGCCCCCGAGCGGCGCGAACAGGCCGCCAGGGAGCTGGCGCAGGGCGCGCTGCGCGAGCTGCGGCTGGCACAGCCGGGCAGCGGACACCAGCTGTCCTGGGCCCGCTTCTTCGCCTCGGTGGCCACCACGCAGGCCGATCTCCAGCTGCTCCAGGGCCTGTTGACGGGCAGTGCCCGCATCGACGGCCTGGAGGTGGACCAGGAGCTGCGCTGGGCGTTCCTGGTGGCGCTGGCCTCGCACGGCGCCGCCGGCGCGGCCGCCGTCGACGCCGAACTGGCCCGGGACGACACCGCTTCGGGCAAGCGGCACCACGTGCGCTGCCTGGCCGCCCGGCCCGACGCCGCCGTCAAGGCGAAGGCCTGGACGGATGTGGTGGAGTCCGACGCGCTGTCCAACGCCCTGGTGGAGGCCACGATTTCAGGCTTCGCGCAGGCCGGTCAGCGCGAGCTGCTGGCGCCGTACGCACCGAAGTACTTCGAGGCGATCGAGCGGGTCTGGCAGCAGCGCTCGATCGAGATCGGGATGGCCGTGGTACGCGGGCTCTTCCCCGCGCTCCAGGGCGACGCGGCGACGCTGGAGGCGGCGGAGACCTGGCTGGCCTCCCACCCGCAGGCGGCCCCCGCGCTGCGGCGGCTGGTCTCGGAGGAGCACGACGATCTGGCGCGGGCACTGCGGGCACAAGCTTGTGACGCAGCGGCCGCCAACAGGCCGTAACCCCCGTCCGGACCTGCCCTTTTCGGCAGTCGAACGCCCGTACTTTAGGACGGGGTTGTCCGGATTTGTCGACGGGCGTGTAACAGCGGTTAGGAGGCGGATCGGGGGCGGGAATGGCCGGGTCATGAACCACAACACCCCGCTCTCGCCCCGCCCCCTCCGCCACCTCACCGACGTCCAGCTGCGCGTCATGACCTCCCGCCAGCTGCGCGAGCACGGGGTCTCGGCGACGGACACCACCGAGCGCTGCCGCCCCGGCGGCCCCTGGCAGCAGATCCTGCCGGGCGTGCACCTGCTGCACCCGGGGCCGCCCACCAGCGAGGAGCGGCTGCACGCGGTGGTGATGTACGCCGCCGGCCGCGCCCCGGCCGTGCCGCAGCAGGGCGCCAGGGACGCCGACGACAGCGCGATGATCACCGGACTGGCGGCGCTGGCCCTGCACCGCTTCGCCTCCGCTCCCCCGCTGCTCTCCCTGGACCGGATCGACGTCCTGGTGGCGCGCACCCGCCGGCTGCGCTCGACCGGCTTCGCGCATGTGGTCCGCGCGCACACCCTCCCCCAGCCGCAGCAGCTCACCGGGGTACCGGTCGCCCCCGTTCCCAGAGCGCTGGCCGACGCGGTCGCCCAGCTCGCCGACGCCTCCGCCGTACGCCGGCTGCTGACCGAGGCGGTGCGCGGCGGGCACTGCGAGGCGGCCTCGGTGGTAAGGGAGCTGACCCAGGCCCGGCTGCTGAACCGGCCGCACGTGGTGGACGCGGTGGACTCCCTGCTGGCCGAGGGGCGGGCGATGGCCGAGGGACGGCTCTACGCGATGGTGCGCGAGTACGGCCTGCCCGACCCGCTGTGGAACGTGGATCTGCGCCTGCCCGGCGGCCCGCACCTGGGCGGGGTGGACGCGTACTGGCCCGACCAGGCCGTGGCACTGGAGATCGACGCGCGGGCACCGCGCCAGGAGGAGGACGCCCTGTGGTCCGAATACGCCCGCAAGCGCGAGCACTTGGAGCGCCTGGGCATCACGGTCGTGCACGTCACGCCGAGGAAGCTGCGGGATTCCCTGGAGCAGCAGGCGGCGGTGGTCCGTACGGCGCTGATCGCGGCCACCGACCGGGACCCGGGGGCGTACGTGGTGGTACTGCCGAGGTAATCGGGGAACCCGGGAACACCGGGGAAACCGGAGGACCAGGGGACCTCCGGGAAGCAGGAGGGGAAGGGAGGGCGGGCCCGGCGGCCCGCCCTCCCTCATGCCGTCAGGCGCGGGGCGTCACCGGCCGCAGAACTCCGCCTCGATGATCGAGGCGGTGTCCCCCGCGTAGTCGCCGTTGAGGTTGAGCGCCAGGGAGTGGCGGGCGTCACGGGTGGTCAGGCCCTCGGATATGGAGCCGTGGATGCCGCCGCCGTGGCCCCACACGGTCACCCCGCACGAGAGCTTGGTGGCGTACACGCCCAGTCCGTAGCGGGCGCCGCCCAGTTCGTCGCCGGTGCCGACCGTGGTGAGCATCTCCTTGAGCTGGGCCTTGGGCAGCACGCGGCCGCCGAACAGGGCGCGGTAGAAGCGGTTGAGGTCGCCGGTGGTGGAGATCATCTCGCCCGCCGCGCCGCCCCAGGAGGGATTCAGCTCGGTGACGTCGTGGATCTTGGCGCTGGGGTCGTCGGTGAGCTTGGAGTAGGCCCGGCCGTGCGGGTCGGGCAGGGTGACGCGGGTGCCGGGCAGGTAGGTGGCGCTCAGCTTGAGCGGTTTGAGGACGCGGCGCTCGATCTCCTTCGCGTACGAGCGCTTGGTGGCCTTCTCGATGACCAGGCCGGCCAGCACGAAGTTGGTGTTGGAGTACTTCCAGCCGGTGCCGGGCTCGAAGTCCGCCTTGTTGCGCAGGGCGATGCGCAACAGCTCGCGCGGGGTGACGGTGTCGAAGCGGTGCTCGAAGAATCCGCGGGAGAGCTTGTCCTGCATCTCGGCGTCCGCGGTGTAGTTGAAGATGCCGCTGGTGTGGTTGAGCAGCTGGCGCAGGGTGATCCTGGAGCCGTCGTGGCCGTTGCCGTGGACGAGGCCGGGCAGCCACGTCTCGACGGTGTCGTCCAGGCTCAGTCTGCCCTCGGCCTCCAGTTGGAGCAGGACCGTGGCCACGAAGGTCTTGGTGATGCTGCCGACGCGGAAGGTGTCCTCGGCGCCGCGCGGGGTCCGGTTCTTCAGGTCGCCCAGGCCCGCGGTGCCCTTCCAGGTGCCGCGCTCGTCCACGGCCCGGGCGAGCACGCCGGGGGCGCCCGCCTTGACGACGGCGTCCAGGGCGGCCTGGGTCCTTTCGTGGCCGGTGGTGGAGGCGGCCGCGGGGGCCGGGCTCGCGGCGAGCGCCGCGGGCGCGGTGAGCACGGTGGTGCTCACCGCCGCGAGCACGGCCAGTCCGGCCACGGTGATCCGCTTGGTACGTGCGGGTGCTGACATGGAGTCCCCTTGGGTCCCGCCAGGCGCGGGCTGCGCCTGGCTGCGGTCGGGGGGCAGGACTCCGCCGGATCGTGGGGAGTTGTCAGGTGCCGTACCGGTTGAGCGTCAACCGGCCAATGTCCGCAATGCGGCGATCAGGGCTTTTCCAGCAGGAGTTCGGCGTTGCGGTCGGGCGCGGTGCCCACGAGATCGGTGCGGGCCTCGGGCGCGTTGAAGGACAGCTCGCGGTAGAGGGCGGCCAGGCCCGTCTGGGAGAGATCGGCGAAATCCGTACGGTGCGGGGCGGCCGACTCCACGAGGGTGGTCAGCAGCGACAGCGTGCCGTCGTGGTTGTCCACCAGCTCGATGACGCGGGCGAGTTGGGGGAAGTCGATGTGCGAGGCGGTGGAGATCTCCCAGAAGGTGCCGTGCGGGGTGATGGCGTTCATGTGGCTGTGGCCGTTGATCCAGGCCAGTACGTTGCGGTGGCGCGAGAGCAGGTGCACGAGCCGGGCACCGCTGTGCCGCTTCTCGTGCGGACGGGCCGGGTCGGGGCGGGTGTTGCGCATGGTCTTGCTGGTGTGGTGGCTGAAGACCAGGACGTAGGAGTCGCGGTGCTCCTTCAAGGTCCGCTCCAGCCAGCGCAGTTGGGAGGTGCCCACCGAGCCGGTGTAGTGGCCGCCGGGGTCGGTGGTGTCCAGGCTGATGCCCAGCACGTTCCCGGCGACGGGGAAGGTGTAGTGGAGGCGGTCCTCGGCGAGGTTGGCCAGGGAGTAGCCGTGGCCGGTGGGGCCGGGGCCGGTGCGGGAGGGGTCGAGGTGTGCGGCGAGGTACTGGAAGCGGGTGAAGGGCGCGCGCCGCTCGTCGGGGGTGACGGTCCTGGCCTTCTTGGCGTGCTCGCGCAGCAGCCCGGTGAACTCCTCGCCCAGGGGGTCCAGCCCCTTCTTCAGAGCCCGCCACACCCGCCGCGCCTGGTCGGCCGGGAGCGTCTCCAGCTTGCGGGCGCCGGTGGCGACCTCGGCGAAGTAAGGGTCGCCCGCCGCGTAGCAGCCGCCGGGCAGCCAGTCGTGGTTGCCCGGCGTGGAGTACCAGGGGATGCGCAGGCCCGGGCTGTCGACGGGGCGGATGGCGGCGGCGAGGAAGCCGGGCAGGCGGGGGAAGCCCAGGCGCTTGTCGGCGTCGCGCAGATCGCTGTCGGGCTGCCAGTACAGCGGGCGGCCGCTGTTCTGTACGCCTTCGTAGAACTGCGGGTCGCCGGTGTTGGGCGTGATCCGCCCGCCGTTCATGGCGGTCAGGAACCAGTCCAGTTCGACGGCCGAGTTGTTGTCGGTGTTGTCGCCGGTGGTCATGACGAAGGAGAGCGGCGCTCCGGTGGCGGGGCCGCCGGGCAGCGCGTTGACCCGCTCGATCAGGGAGACGACGCCGGGCACCGACAGCGCTTCCTGGGGGCGCCAGGCGCTGGCGTCCGGGGTGCGCAGGAACTCGTACCGCAGCGGGCTCTGCACATCGACCAGGTGCAGATCGGTGAACTGCACGAAGGCGGCCAGGACGGTGCGCCGCTGGGCGCGGCCGCGCCGGGCGGCGGCCAGCGCGGTGCGGACCACCCGCTGCCAGGCGGGGCCCTGGGCCAGGCGCCGGTAGGAGGTCTCGGAGGGCCGCCCGGCGGCCACCGAGACCAGCGTGGTACCCCGGGTGAAGGGGGTGGGTACGGGGGCCCGGGTGGGCCGGGGGTGCGGTGCGAAACCACGGGCGGGCGGGGCCTCGGGCGTTGCGGAGGCGGGCCTGGCGTCACCGCCGAGGCCGAAAGCCAACCCGATGCCGGTGGCGGCCCCCACCGCCGAGGTGGCGGCCAGGAAGGTACGGCGGTCGATGGCGGCGACGGCCGCGCGGACACGGGACGGATGAAGGCTGCGGGACATTCGCGTGCTCCCCCCAGGTACGGACGCGATGGGCCGGGACCGCTCGACGGCCCCTCCACCACTGAACGTTGACACCGGGGGTGACCTGCACGTGAACACCACGGCAACGCGGTACGCCGAGCACCGCACAGGGATCTTCAGCCGTGGCGCACCCGGCGCCGGCCGGGACTCGACGGCCCGCCGCGACACCCGGCACGGGCACCCATTCATCACCAATAGCGGGGGTATGGGCGACATACAAGGCGATGTGCAGCCAAGCCGGCGGCGGCCGGGAGGAAGCGGGCCGGGCCCGCCCCCGGCCCCCTTTGGGCGAGGGTCACCGATCCACTCCAGCGGCCACGGAGTGGAACGGATTGGACAAGGCGAGGTGTCTCACACACATGATGGGAGCACTTCTGAGCAGGTGTTCCCACGCAGCACCGATGTCAGGTAAGGAAGAAGGAGTCCCATGAGGATCGGAATCGTCGGAGCCACCGGCCAGGTCGGCGGGGTCATGCGGGGCATTCTCGCCGAGCGGAACTTCCCGGTGGAGCAGCTGCGGCTGTTCGCGTCGGCGCGTTCCGCGGGGCGTACGCTCCCCTGGAAGGACACCGAGATCACGATCGAGGACGCGGCCACCGCCGACTACTCCGGCCTGGACATCGTGCTCTTCTCCGCCGGCGGCTCGACCTCCAAGGCGCTGGCGCGCAAGGTCGCCGAGGCCGGTCCCGTGGTGATCGACAACTCCTCCGCCTGGCGCATGGACCCCGAGGTCCCCCTCGTCGTCGCCGAGGTCAACCCGCACGCGATCGCGGACCGCCCCAAGGGCATCATCGCCAACCCGAACTGCACGACCATGGCCGCGATGCCGGTGCTGCGCCCGCTGCACGCCGAGGCCGGCCTCGTCTCGCTGGTCGTCTCCACCTACCAGGCGGTGTCCGGCAGCGGTCTGGCCGGCGCCGAGGAGCTGGACCAGCAGGTCCGCAAGGTCACCGAGCAGGACGCCACCAAGCTCGTGCACGACGGCGCGGCGGTGGAGTTCCCCGCGCCGAACAAGTACGTGCGCCCCATCGCCTTCAACGTGCTGCCGATGGCGGGCTCCGTCGTCGAGGACGGTCTGAACGAGACCGACGAGGAGCAAAAGCTCCGCAACGAGAGCCGCAAGATCCTGGAGATCCCGGAGCTCAAGGTCTCCGGCACCTGTGTGCGGGTGCCGGTCTTCACCGGCCACTCCCTCCAGGTCAACGCCCGCTTCGAGCGTCCCATCAGCCCGGAGCGCGCCACCGAGCTGCTGGCCGGCGCCGAGGGCGTCGTGCTGTCCGACGTGCCCACCCCGCTGCAGGCCGCCGGCCAGGACCCGTCCTACGTGGGCCGTATCCGCAAGGACGAGACGGTCGAGCACGGCCTGGCCCTGTTCCTCTCCAACGACAACCTCCGCAAGGGCGCGGCCCTGAACGCCGTCCAGATCGCGGAGCTGGTCGCGGCCGAACTGCGCGGCTGATCCGCGTGGGGCTCGTACGGGGATCTCCGTACGAGCCCCATCGCCCTTCACGGCAGGACGCCGCTCCGCCCCCTGGCGGCCGTGGCCCTCAGGCCCCGTCCCGCGCGGCCTCCTCGGCCGGGAAGCCACTGGTGCCGATGGTGAACTCCCGGCCGTCGGCCAGAGACAGCGTGATCGTCTCCCCGTAGGCGAACTTCTCGGGTTCGCCATAGCCGTCGGCGCCTGCGCCTTCGTAGAGGCTGCACATTCGGGAGAAGGGGTCAACGATCAAGTACGTCTCGATGCCGAAGCGGCTGTACTTGGCGACCTTCGTGACGTAGTCGTCGATGTCGTCCTTGGTCGAGACGACTTCGATGGCGGCGACCACGTCCATGTAGACATAGCGCTTGCCCCGCGGCTGGGCGTCCAGGTCGAGGACGGCGATGTCGGGCGCCAGCGACGTCTCGCCCGGGAAGTCGATTCCCACGCCGAAGACCACCGGCGCCGTCTCCCCCAGCGGCCGAGCGGCCTGGAACAGCAGGCTGCGGATCGTGTTCGACGGTTCGGGCTCTGCGGCGTCATGATCACCTTTCCGTCGATGATCTCGACGACACACCCCTCGATGCTGGTCTGGGCTTCCACCTCCCGCCAGAGCCGGTCGAGAACCGTCATGCCCTTCACCTCCGCGTCCCAGTACCTCCTCGGTCAGCGTATCCATCACCAGTGACAGCCCGGCGTACGCCGAGGCAGCCGAGCGCGAACTCCTTCGCGGTGCGTCCGTGCGCCGTGGAAGGATGGGCGAAATAGTCCGATGCGAAGGAGAAGACCGGGTGCCTGGCACGAATCTGACCCGCGACGAAGCGCAGCGGCGGGCGGCGCTGCTGACCGTGGACGCGTACGAGATCGAACTCGACCTCTCCGGCGCGCAGGACGGAGGCACCTACCGGTCCGTGACCACGGTGCGCTTCGACGCCGCCGAGGCGGGCGCCGAGTCCTTCATCGACCTGGTGGCCCCGACCGTGCACGAGGTCCGGCTCAACGGCGAGGCGCTGGACCCCGCCGAGGTGTTCAAGGACTCCCGGATCGCGCTGCCGGGCCTGCTGGCGGGCCGCAACGAGCTGCGGGTCGTCGCGGACTGCGCGTACACCAACACGGGTGAAGGTCTGCACCGCTTCGTCGACCCGGTGGACCAACAGGCCTACCTCTACACCCAGTTCGAGGTGCCGGACGCGCGCCGCGTGTTCGCGTCCTTCGAGCAGCCGGACCTGAAGGCCACCTTCCAGTTCACCGTGAAGGCGCCCGAGGGCTGGACGGTGATCTCCAACTCCCCCACCCCCGAGCCCAGCGACAACATCTGGCGCTTCGAGCCCACCCCGCGGATCTCCACCTACATCACCGCGCTGATCGTGGGTCCGTACCACAGCGTGCACAGCTCCTACGAGAAGGACGGGCGCAGCGTCCCGCTGGGCATCTACTGCCGTCCCTCGCTGGCCGAACACCTCGACTCCGACGCGATCTTCGAGGTCACCCGGCAGGGCTTCGACTGGTTCCAGGAGAAGTTCGCCTACGACTACCCGTTCGCGAAGTACGACCAGCTCTTCGTGCCGGAGTTCAACGCGGGCGCGATGGAGAACGCGGGCGCGGTCACCATCCGCGACCAGTACGTCTTCCGCTCCAAGGTGACCGACGCGGCGTACGAGATGCGCGCGGAGACCATCCTGCACGAGCTGGCGCACATGTGGTTCGGCGACCTGGTCACCATGGAGTGGTGGAACGACCTGTGGCTGAACGAGTCGTTCGCCACCTACACCTCCATCGCCTGCCAGGCTTACGCGCCGGGCAGCAAGTGGCCGCACTCCTGGACCACCTTCGCCAACTCCATGAAGACCTGGGCCTACCGCCAGGACCAGCTGCCCTCCACCCACCCGATCATGGCGGAGATCCGCGACCTGGACGACGTCCTGGTCAACTTCGACGGCATCACCTACGCCAAGGGCGCCTCCGTCCTCAAGCAGCTGGTCGCGTACGTCGGCATGGACGAGTTCTTCAAGGGCGTGCAGGCGTACTTCAAGGCGCACGCCTTCGGCAACACCCGGCTCTCGGACCTGCTGGGCGCGCTGGAGGAGACCAGCGGGCGCGACCTGAAGGCCTGGTCGAAGGCGTGGCTGGAGACCGCCGGGATCAACGTCCTGCGGCCCGAGCTGGAGGTCGCGGCCGACGGCACCCTCACCTCCTTCGCCGTACGCCAGGAGGCCCCGGCGCTCCCCGCCGGCGCCAAGGGCGAGCCGACGCTGCGCCCGCACCGCATCGCGATCGGCTGCTACGACCTCAAGGACGGCAAGCTGGTCCGCACCGACCGCATCGAGCTGGACGTGGACGGCGAGCTGACCGAGGTGCCGCAGCTGGTGGGCCGGGCGCGCCCGGCCGTCGTCCTGCTCAACGACGACGACCTGTCCTACGCCAAGGTCCGGCTGGACGAGGAGTCGCTGCGGGTGGTCACCGAGCACCTGGGCGACTTCACCGAGTCGCTGCCGCGCGCGCTGAGCTGGGCCTCGGCCTGGGACATGACGCGCGACGGCGAGCTGGCCACCCGCGACTACCTCGCGCTGGTGCTGTCCGGCATCGGCAAGGAGTCGGACATCGGCGTGGTGCAGTCCCTGCACCGGCAGGTGAAGCTGGCGCTGGACCTGTACGCGGCGCCCGACTGGCGCGAGAGCGGCCTGGCGCGGTGGACCGAGGCGGCGCTGGAGCAGCTGCGGGCGGCCGAGCCGGGCAGCGACCACCAGCTGGCCTGGGCCCGCGCCTTCGCCTCCGCGGCCCGTACCGACGCCCAACTGGACCTGCTCCAGGGCCTGCTGGACGGCACCGAGGCCGTCGAGGGGCTGGCCGTGGACACCGAGCTGCGCTGGTCGCTGCTGCACCGCCTGGCGGCCACCGGGCGGGCGGACGAGAAGGCGATCGCGGCGGAGCTGGAGCGCGACAAGACCTCGGCGGGCGAGCGGTACGCCGCCGCGGCGCGCGCCTCCCGGCCCACCACCGAGGCCAAGGCCGAGGCCTGGGCGTCGGTCGTGGAGAGCGACAGCCTGCCCAACGCCGTGCAGGAGGCCGTCATCAGCGGCTTCGTGCAGACCGACCAGCGTGAGCTGCTGGCGCCCTACGCCGCGAAGTACTTCGAGGTGGTCAAGGGCGTGTGGGAGGCCCGCAGCCACGAGATGGCGCAGCAGATCGCCATCGGCCTCTACCCCTCGCTCCAGGTCTCCCAGGAGACGCTCGATGCGACCGACGCGTGGCTGGCCTCGGCCGAGCCGGGCGCGGCGCTGCGCCGCCTGGTCACCGAGTCGCGCGCGGGCATCGAGCGGGCGCTGAAGGCGCGGGCGGCGGACGCGGCCGCCGGCTGACGCACACGCTGCCGTCAAGGGCGCCCGGGACCTGCTCGGTCCCGGGCGCCCTCGCCGTTCACGGGAGGTGGCGTCAGCCGTTCAACTCCTCGAAGCGGCGCACCAGTTCGGCCCGGCCGGCATCGGTCAGGTCGCCGTGCACCCGCATCCGGGCCAGCCCGCCGTCGGGGAAGACCTCCAGGCGGATGTGGGTGGCGGTGACCGGGCGCGGCAGGGCGAAGCGGTGCGGGGTGTCCGGCTGGAGCTTGGTGCGGGGCAGGATCTCGAACCACGATGCCTCGTCCGCCGCGTCGGCGCCGGCGGCGTCACAGCCGTACAGCGCCGCCCAGCCCGCCGAGTTGCCCTTCAGATACGCGGTGTCGATCTCCACGGCGCGGATCTCGCCCTGGGCGGCCAGCCGGAACAGGACCCAGTCGTTGGTGTCCTTGACCCGGCGGCGGCGGTTCTCCCAGCCGTCGTCCATCTTGCGGGACAGGTCGGGCTGGATGATCTGGGTGGGCGAGGAGTAGAAGCGGTCGGAGGCGTCCTCCACGCTCCCGCCGTGCATCACCGAGGCCAGGTCGATGGTGCCCAGCACGTCCAGCCACGCCGGATCGGGCACGACCTCGCCGTACACCCGCAGCCGGGCGATGCCGCCGTCGGGGTGCTGCTTGAGGCGCAGGTGCGTGAAGCGGCGCTCGCAGGCGACCTCGAAGCCGTTGGCGGCGTGGCCGCGCACCTGGCTGCGCGGGACGAGTTCCTCCCACTTCACGCCGTCGGCCAGCAGGTCCTCGGGGCCGGGGCTGCCGGGCAGGGAGGTGGCCTCCAGGGTGATCTGCTGGGGGTAGTTGCCGCGGAAGTGGGCGGTGTCGACGATGACGCCGCGGATCACGCCGGGGGCCGCGAGGCGGATCAGCGCCCAGTCGTGCTCGTCATCGGCGGGGAAGGGGTGAAGGGCGTCGGCGCCACGGCGGCGGCGGGTCTCCCAGCCGTCCATGATCTTGCCCTTGTGCCCGAAGTGCTCGGGGTCGAAGACGGCCGGTCCGGGCTTGAGGAGGTTCTCCCGCTCGGCGAAGAACTCGTCGTTGGCCGCGATGACCCCGGCGCCGAAGCGGCGGTCGGCGAGGTCGACCAGCGAGGTGAAGGGGAAGTCGCCGCCCCGGTAGTCGGCGTAGGGGTCGCCGCCGCCGTAGGGGTTGGCGTCGTGGGCGTGCGGGTCGGTGGTCATCGTTGCCTCCATCGCGGTGTGGTGTGGATAGCGATGACCCTCGCAGAGCCCGTATCCCCAGGTCCATCGAAAGTTTCTGCAGTGGTTGTTCAGTGCGTCTGAACGGTCTGCTCGGCGGCGGCCGCCTGGAGCGCGGCCAGTACGCGGGCCAGGCCCGGCGCCTCCTCCGAGCCCCTGCGGACGGCCGCGACCACGTGGCGGCGCGGCTGGTCGGCGTGCAGTACCCGTACGGCGACCCCGGCGCCGCCGCCCTTGTCCCGGCCCGCGGTCATCGCCATCCGCGGCACCAGCGCCACCCCCATGCCCGCCGCGACCAGCGCCAGGATCGCGCTCCAGTCGGCGGCGGCGTGCGCCTGCTCGGGCAGGAAACCGGCGTTCTCGCACGCGGTGGTGGTGATCTGCGACCAGGGGCCGCTGCGCCCGAAGATCCAGGGTTCGCCCGCGAGATCGGCCAGGCGCAGGCCCGGTTCGGCGGCGAGCGGGTGGCCGGCGGGCAGCGCCACGTCCAGCGGGTCGGCGAGCAGCGAGAGCCGGGTGAACTTGGGGTCGCGCGGGGTGGGGGCGTGCGCGGCCAGCGAGAGCGCGAGGTCCACGCTGCCCTCGGACAGCAGCGCGTACGCCTCGGCCGCCTCGGCCTCCCGTACCGCGATTGCCAGGCCCGGGTGGGAGTGGCGCAGCCGCTGGACGGCGGGCACGACCAGGGCGGGGATGGCGGTGGAGAAGGCGCCCAGGCGCACCTCGCCCGCCTCGCCCTTCAGATAGCCCTGCAGCTCGGCGTCGGCGCGCTCCAGCTGGGCGAAGAGCGCCTCGGCGTGCCGCAGCACCAGGTGGGCGGCGTCGGTGAGCCGCACCCGGCGCCCGTGGGCCTCCAGCAGCGTCACACCGAGCTGCTTGGCCAGGCCGGTCAGCTGCTGCGAGACCGCGGAGGGCGTCATGTGCAGCGCCTCCGCGGTCGCGGTGACCGTGCCCAGCTCTTGGAGGGTGCGCAGGATGCGCAGCTTCTTGATGTCCCAGTCGGCGGCCATGCGGGCAGCGTACGCACCCGCCGGGGGCCTCATCGCCGCTCACCCGCCGCGCCGAGCGCGACCCCGGCGACGATCGGCGCCATGCACACCAGCTGTACGGTCCTCTGTCGGTGGAGGTCCTCACCGTGGCAGCGCACACCGCGCAGGCCCATCGAATTTTTTCGATGCTTTACTTCAGCTCAACTGAAAGGTTGAGGTGCGGGACAGCACAAGGGTGGCCCGGCTCGCGTGGACGAGCCGGGGCACCCTTGGGAGCTCTTCGGCAGCGGGGCGGGGCCCCGTGGGTCAGCTGTCGGACTGCTGCTTGCGGGACTTGTCGCCCGCCATGACCAGACCGGCGATGACCAGGAAGAGGACGATGGGAGCGGCGACATAGAGGCCGAGCGTCTGCACGACGCTCAGGCCCGGACCCGGGTCGTCGCCGTCGTCGCGGGTGAGCGCGAACGCGGGGGACGACATCAGCAGCATCAGCGCGGTGCCGGCGGTGACGGTTCCGGCGCGCAGGGCGTTCTTCTTGACCTTGTTGCTCACGCGCCCAAAGTATCGGACGCCCGTGCGGGCCGCGCGCCCGGGGTGGCCTAACGCGTGAGGGGGCGCCGCGACAGGTGCAGGGCCGGCGCCTTCAGGTGGGGCGCCGCGCGGCTCTCCAGGACCCTGACCCGTACGGCGTCCGCGGTCACCGGCGCGGGCAGGGCCAGGATTCTGCGGTACCCGACCGTCGTGCCCGCGGCGACCGGCCGCCACCGCCCGCCGGTGCGGGCCTGCACCTCGAAGCGCTCCACCCGCTGCCCGCGCCGGATGTCCTCGCCCAGGCCCACCCGGTCGACGACGTACGGGCCCGGGCCCCGGCGCCGCAGATCGGTGCCGTACGTCTGCCGTACGGCCGCGCAGAAGGCGGTGAGCTGCGCGAGGTCGCCGTCTTCGGGCGCTCCTGCGGGCCCTGGAAGACCACGGTGCCCGGCGAGAGCGCGTGGATCATGCGAAACCACCCGCCGACGTCGTAGCGCTGGGTGATACCGGCGTCCGCCCAGGGGTTGGCGCCGTCCAGCCACAGCTCGTCGATCGGCCCGTACTGGGTGAGCAGCTCGTAGACCTGGTTGAGGTAGTACGCGTTGCAGTCGTCGGCCCTGACCGTGAAGGAGGGCAGCTTTCCGGCGCGTACGGCGGCCGTGCGGTCGTCGCCGGGGACCAGGGTGGGGATGGTGCGCTCGCGCGCCGCCGACCCGCTGCCGAAGCGGCCCAGGCCCGCCGGGGAGCGGTCTCCGTCCTCCAGCGCGACCCGCTCGGGCAGGGTCAGCTCCTTGCCCTCGGCCTGCTTGGCGCGGGCCTTCTCCACCCAGGCGGCGTGCCGGGCGCGCGGCAGTTCGGCGCCGTCGGACGGGGAGAGGTACGGGCCGGTCCTCAAGCCCGCGGCGCGGGCCCGCGGCGGCAGCGGGCCCGCGGCGGCCAGGGCACCGGCGCACAGCGGCACGAGGAGCGCGGCGACGGTGCGGCGCACGCTCACCCGCGCCGCTTCCTCGGCTGCTTCCGGTCGGCGAACTCCCGCATCAACGCGTGCAGTCGCGGCGCGGCGGCGATCTCCTCCAGGGTCATCGGGTGCCCCTCGGCGTTGCTGATCGGCAGTCGCCAGTTGGGGTATTCGTCCCATGTCCCGGGGAGGTTCTGCGGGCGCCGGTCCCCCACCGCGTCCGGCAGCCACACCCCGGTCATCCGCGCCGGGGTCCGCAGCAGGAAGCGGTGTACGGCCTTGACCGCGGCCTCCTCGTCGCCGGGCCCCTCGGGCAGCAGCCCCAGCTGTCCCAGCCACGCCAGCCACTCCGCGACCTCGACCGCCTCCAAGGCCTGCTCCTCCTGGAGCGAGCCGTCCAACAGGCCCAGGCGGTGCCGCAGTTCGACGTGTTCACCGGTCAGCCGGGCCGCCGTGGAGGGCAGGTCGTGGGTGGTGACGGTGGCCAGGCAGTCGGCGCGCCACTCGTGCGGGGCCAGCGGGCGGGGCGTGGGCCGGGTGTAGTCGCGCTCGAACCACAGCACGGACGTCCCCAGCACGCCCCGGTCGGCGAGCTGGGAGCGCACGCCGGGCTCGACCGTGCCCAGGTCCTCGCCGATGACGGCGGCACCCGCGCGGTGCGCCTCCAGGGCCAGGACGGAGAGCATCGCCTCGGCGTCGTAGCGGACGTAGCAGCCCTCGGTGGGCGGGCGGCCCTGCGGCACCCACCACAGCCGGAACAGCCCCATGACGTGGTCGATGCGCAGCGCTCCGGTGTGCCGCAGCAGGCCGCGCAGCAGCTCCCGGTAGGGGGCGTACCCGGCGTCGGCCAGCGCGTCGGGCCGCCAGGGCGGCAGGCCCCAGTCCTGGCCGCGGGAGTTGAAGGCGTCGGGCGGGGCGCCGATGGACATGCCGGCGGCGAAGGCGTCCTGCTGTGCCCAGGCGTCGGCGCCGGAGGGGTGCACGCCGACGGCCAGGTCGTGCACGAGCCCGATGGCCATGCCGGCGTCCAGCGCGGCCCGTTGGGCACCGGCCAGCTGCTGGTCGGTGAACCAGGCCAGCCGGCTGTGGAAGTCGATCCGGTCCAGCAGCGCGCCGCGCATACGGGCGGTGCGCCCCGAGCGGGGGTCGCGCAGCCCGGCGGGCCAGGTGCGCCAGTCGGGCCCGTAGATCTCCGCCAGCGCGCACCATGTGGCGTGGTCCTCCAGGGACTTGCCCTGTGCGGCGAGGAAGTCGCAGTACGCGGCGCGCCGCCCGGGGCTCAGCGGGACCTCCCGCAGCAGCTCCAGGGCCTCCTTCTTCAGCTCCCACACCGCGTCCCGGTCGATCAACGCGCCCTGGCTCAGCACCGCTTCGCGCAGCTTCCGGGCCCGCTGGAGGAGTTCCTCCACGCGCGTGCGGGCCGCGCCCTGCAGATGGGCGAACTCCGGTACGTCCTCGATGCGCAGATGGACGGGGTCGGGGAAGCGGCGGGAGGAGGGGCGGTAGGGCGAGGGGTCGGTGGGCGGCCCGGGGACGGCGGCGTGCAGCGGGTTGATCTGCAGGAAGCCGCTGCCGAGCGCGCGCCCCGACCAGGAGGCGAGGTCGGCGAGGTCGCCGAGGTCGCCCATGCCCCAGGAGCGGGCGGAGAGCAGGGAGTAGAGCTGCACCATGAAGCCGTGGGTGCGCCGCGGCGGGCCCGGCATCCGGTCGGGGGCGACGACGAGGTGGGCGCGGGCGCAGCGGCCGTCGGGCGCGGCGGCGCGCAAGGTGTGGATGCCGAAGGGCAGTTGGCCGACGCCCCCGTCCGGCTGCGCGGCGCTCCCGGCGCCGTCACCCGGGCCTTGGGTCCCCCAGTCGAGGCTCTCGCCGCTCTCCGTCTCCACCCGCAAGGCGGTGTCCGGCGGCAGGCGGGAGAAGTCGGGCGGGCGGCCGGGGCGCAGGACGACGGTGGGCGGGAGCAGGGCACGGCCCTCGCCGTGCTCGTACTCCTCCAGCGCGGCGCTCACGGCGCGCGGGGTCGAGGCGTCGACGCCGAGCGCCTGCAGGACGGCGACGACGGTGTCGTCCGCGATACGGACGGTGCGGCCCGGTGCGGGCTCGTAGGACGTGCAGACGCCGTGCAGCCGGGCGAGCCGCGCGCGGCCCATCACACCTCCATGGACTCCGTGCCCAGGCCGGCCGCGGTCGGCTCGCTGGTCAGCGGCAGTTCGGCGGCGATGGGCTGCTCGCTGGTGAGCGGGGCGGCGTCCGCGAGCGGGGGCTCGCTGGTCAGGGGCGGCTCGCTGAAGCTGAAGGAGCCGGATCCGTCCATACCGGAGTCGGGGTCGGACACCCCGTCGAAGAGATCCGGCTCGGCCGGTTTCGACAGGGCGTCAAGGAGGAGCTGAGCGGACGCGGCCACGAAGGCCTCCCGTTCGTCGGTGATGGGGACAGCACTGCCCTACCCATTCAACGCGCCCGCAGACGTATCCTTCGCGCCAACGTGACCCAGGTCACAATCCGCTCTGGGCAGGCGATTTGACGGCCCGGACCGCCGGACGACACAGAGCGTACGGACTTTCCGGACATCCCCCAGCAAGCCCTTCGGCCCGCCACGACGCCTCAACAGCCCTCGCCACACAGGGCAAACCCGGCACTTCGGTTACCGTCGTTGACACCGTGCCCGCCTCAGTGGTGGGCTCCGGCTCTGAACCCTGTCGCGCGCGGGCCCAGGCACCGGACCTGGCACGGTCCGACGGCGGTCCTCCGGACGAGCGACAGGCGTAAGAACGTAAACAGACCGACAGGGCCGCCAGGGGCTGTCGGGGACCGTCGGGGACGAGGAGAGGCCGTGCGATTCCGCGTTGCTCGGAACGTCGGAAGGCTGGCCGGCACCGGTGTCGGCCAGGACACGGGGAAGGCCGCCGAGCGCGGCGGCGGCCGGGGCATCGGCAGGAACAGCGCCGTCTCCGGCGCGCTGGCCGCCGCCGTCCTGAGCGGGCTGCTCGGCTCCGCCGCGGCGCCCAGCGCCTTCGCGACCCCCGCCGACCCGTCCGTCGGCGCCCCCGACACCGACGCCGAGCGTCCCGAGGACGGCCACGCCGCCCGGGCCGAGGTGCCCGCCGTGTGGCCCCGCCCGCAGTCGGTGCAGCCCGCCGGCGGCCCCTCCGTAGCGCTGCGCGGACGGGCCGCGCTCGTCGCCGCGCCCGACACCGACCCGTACACCCTGCACGCGCTGCGCGCCCTGCTGCGCGATGCCGGGGTGAGCGCGGCCGAGGTGCGGCCCGGTGCGCGGCTGCCCGCCGAAGGGCCGGTGATCCTGGTCGGCGGAGAGCAGGCCGAGCAGGCGCTGCGGGCCCTGCGCGCGCCCGCGCGCGGCAACGACCTGCCCTCCGGCGGCTACCGCCTGGCCATCGGCAGGACGGCGGCCACTGGAGGCCGCGACACCGTGGCCCTGGAGGGCGTGGGCCCCGACGGCCTCTTCCACGCCGTGCAGACGCTGCGCCAGCTCGTCGCCGCGAGCCCCGCGGCGGCGGAGGGCGGGCGCGGCGGCGGCAGGCGGCTGGCTCCCGTGGCCGTCCTCGACTGGCCCGGCACGGCCGTACGCGGCACGACGGAGGGCTTCTTCGGCGAGCCCTGGAGCCGCCAACAGCGCCTGGAACACCTCGACTTCATGGGGCGCACAAAGCAGAATCGCTACCTCTACGCGCCGGGTGACGACCCCTACCGCCAGTACCGCTGGCGCGACCCCTACCCGGCCGCGCAGCGCGCCGACTTCCGGGCGCTGGCCGAGCGGGCCCGCGCCAACCACGTCACGCTGGCCTGGGCGATCGCCCCCGGCCAGGCGATGTGCATGTCCTCCCAGGACGACATCAAGGCGCTGCTGCGCAAGGTGGACGCGATGTGGGCGCTGGGGGTGCGCGCCTTCCAGCTCCAGTTCCAGGACGTCAGCTACAGCGAGTGGCACTGCGGCGCGGACGAGGACGCGTTCGGCTCCGGGCCCGAGTCCGCCGCCAAGGCGCAGGCCAAGGTCGCCGGCGCGCTGGCCGGGCACCTGGCCGAGCGCTACCCGGAGGCGGCCCCGCTCTCCTTGATGCCGACCGAGTACTACCAGGACGGCGCGACCGCGTACCGCACCGCGCTGTCCGCCGCGCTGCCCCGCAACGTGGAGGTGGCCTGGACCGGCGTGGGCGTGGTGCCGCGCACCATCACCGGCGGCGAACTGTCCAAGGCCCGCGAGGTGTTCGGCCACCCGATGGTCACCATGGACAACTACCCGGTGAACGACTACGCGCAGGACCGTATCTTCCTGGGCCCCTACACCGGCCGTGAGCCCGCCGTCGCCACCGGCTCCGCCGCCCTGCTCAGCAACGCCATGGCCCAGCCCACGGCCTCCCGTATCCCGCTGTTCACCGCCGCCGACTACGCCTGGAACCCGCGCGGTTACCGCCCTGCCGAATCCTGGCGGGCGGCCATCGAGGACCTGTCCGGCGGCGACGCGCGCGCCCGCGACGCCCTGCACGCGCTGGCCGGCAACGACTCCTCCTCCGTCCTGGACGCCAAGGAGTCCGGCTACCTCACGCCGCTGATCGAGACCTTCTGGAAGGCCCGCGCCACCGCCGTCAACAGCGGGGACCCCGGCGACGACCGCCGCTACACCGCGGCCGCCCAGCGGCTGCGCGCGGCCTTCGCCACCATGGCCAAGGCCCCCGGGCATCTGACCGGTGACCTCTCGGGCCTGGGCGGCGAAGTACGGCCCTGGGCCGAGCAGTTGGCGCGCTACGGCACGGCGGGCGGGCACGCCGTGGACATGCTGCTCGCGCAGGCCAGGGACGACGGCGCGGCGGCCTGGCGCGCCCAGCGCGAGATCGAGCGGCTGCGCAAGGAGATCAAGAAGAGCCCGGTGACGGTCGGCAAGGGCGTGCTCTCCCCGTTCCTGGAGCGCGCCATGACCGAGTCGGACGCCTGGACCGGCGCCCGCGCCAAGGACGCACCGCAGCCCACCGAGGGCGCCCACCCCACCACCTTGACCGTCCCCTTCGAGCGCGCCCGCCCGCTCGGCGCCGTGACCGCCCTCACCGAGCCGGGACCCGGCAGCTCCGAGGTCCTCCTGGAGGCGCGGGTGCCCGGCCGCGGCTGGCAGCGGCTCGGCCGCCTGTCCGACACCGGCTGGACCCAGGCCGAGGCCCGCGGCCTGCGCGCCGACGCGGTCCGGCTGTCCTGGCCCGAGGACGCCCCCGCGCCCTCCGTGCACACCTTCACGCCGTGGTTCGAGGACACCCCGCCGGCCGGGCTGGAGCTCTCCCGCAAGGAGGCGGACGCCGAGATCGGCGGCAGCACGGCCGTGGACGCCCGCATCTTCTCCCGCCGCCCCGCCGACGTACGGCAAAAGCTCCAGGTCAAGGCCCCCAAGGGCTTCACGGTCAAGGCACCCGGGGACCTGACGGCACCGCGCGGCGGCACGGCCAGCGCCCGGATCGAGATCACCGTTCCCGCCGACGCCCGCTCCGGTACGTACGAGATCCCCGTCTCCTACGGCGACCAGGAGCGCGTCCTGACCGTACGGGCCTACCCGCGCACCGGCGGCCCCGACCTGGCCCGCGGCGCCGCGACCACCTCCTCGGGCGACGAGACCGACCGCTTCCCGGCCTCCGCCGCCACCGACGGCGACCCCAAGACCCGCTGGTCCTCCCCCGCCGAGGACGGCGCCTGGCTCCAGTTCGACCTGGGCCGCCCCACCCGCCTGGGCCGCCTCCAGCTGACCTGGCAGGACGCCCACGCCGCCGCCTACCGCATCCAGGTCTCCCCCGACGGCCGCACCTGGCGCACCGCGGCCACCGTCAAGGACGGCAAGGGCGGCCGCGAGGACATCCGCATGGACGCCAAGGACGCCCGCTACGTGCGCATCCAGGGCGAAAAGCGGGCCACGCGGTTCGGTTACTCGCTGTGGTCGGTCCAGGCGTATGCGGTGGAATCCGAGAAGGAAAAGGAAGGGGAAACCGGCAAGGACCGGGAAGCCGACGCAGCCCGGGAATCCGGTAGATCCAGCCACTCCGAGGATTCCGCGCCGCCTCGTTCCAGCGCGCTCGGTGATGGAGGGCACCCGCCGAAAACCAGCCCGTCCGGCGAGTGAGGACGCCCGCCGCACGCGCAACGGCGCCGCACCCGAAGGTGCGGCACCGCTACGGGCGGAACACGGCGCGGCGCCGCCAACACAAAGGCCCGGATATCAAGCCGATACGGCATTGATCCGGGCCAGGGCGTCATCCGCGCCGTACGGCTGCAGATATGGCAGCCAGCGCGGGTCCCTATGCCCCGTGCCGATGATGCGCCAGGCCAGCCCCGACGGCGGCGCGGGCTGATGCCGCAGCCGCCAGCCGATCTCGGCGACATGGCGGTCGGCCTTGACATGATTGCAGCGGCGGCAGGCTGCCACCACATTTTCCCAGGTGTGCTGGCCGCCGCGACTGCGCGGGATGACGTGGTCGACGCTGGTTGCGACGCCACCGCAGTACATGCATCTCCCGCCATCACGGGCAAAGAGGGCTCGACGGGTCAGAGGGACAGGGCCGCGAAAGGGCACCCGCACAAAACGCTTCAGTCGCACGACGCTCGGGGCGGGGATGACATGGGTCGCACTGTGCATCAGGGCGCCGGAGTCCTCGAGGCTGACTGCCTTCTCATTGAGTACGAGGATGAGCGCGCGGCGGAGCGGTACGACGCCGAGCGGCTCGTACGACGCGTTGAGGACCAGGACATGCGGCACGGGTGCCTCCTTGTACGCCGGCGGCGCGTGGCTCGCGCCGGGACGATCTCTCCACAGTGTCCCCCGGTGCCTGGTCGGAGCGCCACCATGACCGGGTAACGGGCCGGAGGTGTTTTCGACCACACCCCTTTACTTCCCCCCAATTGGGCCCGGCTCTCTCGAACACCGGCTCGGACCGCACCCGTTGCCCCGTTAGTGTGGTGGGTCTGCCCGCGCCGAGGCCACACCCGACCCCCGCCCCGGCCCGGGTCTGAAGTCCCACACGGAGGTTCCTGCTGTGTCCTGGTCCACTGCCTTGCTCGCCGCCGCGTCACCCGGCACATCCACGCCGTCGTCGCTGGACGACGCCGCGGAGAAGGCCACCAACGCCGCAGGCTGGGTGGAGGAGAACTGGTCGACCTGGCTGACCGCCGGTCTGCGCATCACGCTGATCATCGTGATCGCGGTGATCCTGCGCAATCTCGTACGGCGCACCATCACCAAGCTCATAGGGCGGATGAACCGCACCTCCTCGGGCACCCAGGGCTCGGCCCTGGGCGGCCTGCTGGTCAACGCCGAGCGCCGCCGGCAGCGCTCCGAGGCCATCGGTTCGGTGCTGCGTTCGGTCGCCTCGTTCGTGATCCTGGGCACAGCCGCGCTGACGGTGCTGTCCGTCCTCAACATCAATCTCGCCCCGCTCCTGGCGAGCGCGGGCGTGGCCGGCGTCGCGATCGGCTTCGGCGCCCGCAACCTGGTCACCGACTTCCTCTCCGGCGTCTTCATGATCCTGGAGGACCAGTACGGCGTCGGCGACGAGATCGACGCGGGAGTGGCCACCGGAACGGTCGTCGAGGTCGGCCTGCGGGTAACCAAGCTGCGCGGGCCCAACGGCGCCATCTGGTACATCCGCAACGGCGAGGTCAAGCGCATCGGCAACCTCAGCCAGGGCTGGTCCACCGCGCACGTGGACGTACAGCTGCGCGCCGATCAGGACCTGGACGAGGCCCGCGCGATCATCAAGGCCACCGGCGAGGAGATGTCCAAGACCGAGCCCTTCAACGAGCAACTGTGGGAGCCGGTCGAGGTCCTGGGCCTGAGCGAGGTCTTCCTGGACTCGGTCACCATCAGCGTCTCGGCCAAGACCATGCCCGGCAAGGCGCTGGGCATAGAGCGCGAGTTGCGCTGGCGTATCAAGAAGGCCCTGGACGCGGCGGGCATCCACCTCGCCCCGCGCCCGGCCGCCGAGGACGCCGCCGAGGCCGCCCCGGACCCCGCCGCCTCGGTCGCCGCCCCGTCCGCCCTGGCCAACCCCACCTCTCCGCAGTCCCTGGCCACGGCGCCGGTCCCGCCGCCCCCCAACCTCACCAAGTAGCCACAACTACAGCGGCGATGTGACCCACGTCACACCCACCCTCGTCATACATCCGTCCCCCCTCCTTCGTATCCGCAGTGTCAGTACCCACCGACGAAGGAGGACTTCATCATGATGAAGATCCGCAATCGCGTGGCCACGGGGGCCGTCGCTTCGGTTCTGATGTTCGGCGGCTTCGCCGCCGTCGCCTACCCCGCGTCCGCGTCCGCCCAGCCCGCCGCCGAGTCCGCGCACCCGGCGGCGGACGCCAAGATCCTCAACGACCTCAACTGCCGCACCTGGGTCGACGGCTACAAGGGCTTCGCCGACTGCACCAACAACACCAACCGCGCCATCGCCTTCCGCGCGACCATCGTCTGCGGCCTGTGGCCCGACACCGTCGGACAGTGGATCACCCTCAACACCGGCCAGCGCGGCACCTCCGAGGGCGAATGCGGCGGCGGCTCCGGCGCCGGCAGCGCCAACTGGCAAGAGGGCTGAGCCGACTAGCCGGCTCCGCGCACCGGATAACCGCGAAGGGGCGTACCGGCAGTTCCGGTACGCCCCTTCGTCCCACCGGCCGGGCTCAGAAGAACGTCTTGTCCCAGTCGCCGGACACCAAGGCACGGATCGCGTGGTCGAAGCCGCCGGCGACGCGCTGGATCCCGGCGTCCCCGGCGAGGAAGACATCGCCGCTCTCGCCCAGCAGCACGACGTCCTCGGTGGAGAAGGCCGCCCCGACGACAAGCACGGGCTCGCCGATGCGCTTGCCGTAGATGCGCGCGCTGCGGGGCGTCGCATGCGGAGCATCCATGGTCCGCTCGACCACGGTCGACAGGTCCGTCTGCCCGTGCCGGTAATTCCAGGACACCGTGAACTCGCCGTAGGCCCCGAGGAATTCCCGGAGCCGGTCGGTGAATTCGAAGCCCTCCTCGGCGTACCGCAGGCGGGCGTCCTCGATGTCCAGCGGGCGGATGTCGAAGTGCGCCGCTCCCGCAAGGGAGTCGCGCAGTTCCTCGATCGCCGGCCGCTCGGTCCCGCCGCTCATCCCGTCAGCACCTCTCCCCCGAAATCGGGCACCCACGTCTTGCAGTTGTCACACATCTTGAATTTCTTCCCCTTGGGGTTGACGGTCACCAGGTCGATGTTCTGGGGATCGGCGCCGTCCTTGATGGCGTTGGTGAACATGCGCGGCTCTGCGCACACCCCGGGGGGACGGCCCGACGGGTGCTGCGATTCGGAAGGCATCGCATCGGTCACGGCCTTTTCGTGGCCGGTGTCCGGACCGCTGTCGCCGTAATAGATCTTACCGGTGGTCCGGTCCCTTCCCACGGCGTAGGCGCCCGGGGGCTCCTCGTCCTCACCGAGCCCGCTCGCGACGTGCTTGATCCGGTCCTTGCCCAGGTTCATCAACGACTTCTTCAGTTCGTCGTTGGCGTCCGGCATCAGACCCAACGGGTCCGACCACGTATGCGGGTTGTGGACGTAGGCGTCGGGGTTGGGGGCGGGGCTCAGCCCGAGCGGGTCCGGGCTGGCGTAGCGGGCGGTCTCGGGGTCGTAGTAGCGGTTGAGGTTGTAGTGGAGGCGCGTCTCGGGGTCGAAGTACTGGCCGGGGAAGCGCAGCGGGGTGTAGGCGGTGCTGTCGCGGGGCCAGGCGGTGTTGCCCCAGAGCGTGGGCAGGGCACGCCAGGCGATGGATTCGGTGGCGGTGTCGACGAGTTCGGTCGGAGTGCCGACGAGGTCGGTGACGATCGCGAAGAAGCGGCGGTCGATCTGCTCCTGCGGTGCGTCGGCCGACGCCGGTGTCCTGATGGTTTCGGTCTGGGCGAGCGGGTACCGGCCCCGATGGTCCCAGCTCATGGTGTACGGACCGGGCAGGTTCGGCCCGTAGGCCGTCTGCTCGGCGAGGGTGGAGCCGTCCCAGGTGAAGTCGGTGCGCGCGTCCACCGTGGCGCCGTCCGCGGCCAGGCGCAGCTTGGCGATACGGCGGCCGAAGGGGTCGTAGACGTAGCGCCAGCGGGTGCCGTCGGGTGTGGTGACGTGGGTGAGCCGGTCCTCGGCGTCCCAGGTGTAGTGCCAGGTGTCGGGCTTTCTCGACAGGCGGGTGACTTGGCGGAGCGTGGTGCGGCCAGCGGCGTCGTGCTCGTAGCGGATCCGGCCCGCCGTGCTGAGCTGGGTGCCGGTGTAGACGCGGGTGCCGACCGCCGCCTGCGTGCCGCCGGTGGTGGGCCAGTCGGCGTCGGTGAGGTTGCCCGCCGGGTCGTAGGCATAGCGCTCGGTCCAGCCGGCGGCGTGGACGGCGGTGACGCGTCCGGCGGCGTCCAGGTCGAAGGTGCGCGGGCCGTTGAGGTGGTCCTCGACGCCGGTCAGGACGCCGTCGGCACGGTAGGTGTAGTCGCGGCGCTGCAGCACCGACTGCTCGGAGCGCAGGATCTGGCCGGTGAGGCGGTGCTCGGAGTCCCAGGTGCTGGCCAGGGTGAGGCGCTCGCCGACGGTGCGCTCGTACTCGTGCCCGGCGGCGTCGTAGGCGAAGTCGATCCGGCCGCCGGACGTGGTCAGGGAGGTGCGGCGGCCCGCCGCGTCGTAGGCCCAGGCGCTGGTGTGACCACTGGGAGTGGTGCGCCCGGTAAGGCGGCCCAGAAGGTCCCGGGTGTGGGTGAGGGTGCGTCCGTTGACGGTCTCGGAGAGCAGATGGCCCAGGGGGTCGACGGTGCGCAGCAGGTCGGCGTCCGGGCTGGTGGCCCGGATCAGATGCCCGGCGTGGTCGTAGGCGTAGCTGGTGGCCACTCCGTCCACGTGCTTGGCCACCAGTTGGCCCAGCACGTCGTAGGTGTACTGGATCTGCTGTCCCAGCGGCGTGGTCCGGGCGACCACTTGGCCGGCGGCGTCCAGCTGGTAGCCGACGCTGCGGCCGTGGAAGTCGGTCTCCGATATCAGCTGACCGGCCGCGTCGTAGGTGTACTGCCAGGTCTGCCCCAGGGCGTTGGTTACCCCCACGAGCTGCATCTGGGCGTCGTAGGTGAAGGTGAGCCGGGCGCCGTCGGGGCCGGTGCGGGCGGCGATCGTCTCGAAGGCGGTGTACTCGAAGGTGCTGACCTGGCCGAGACGGTCGGTGTGGGCGAGCAGGTTGCCCTCGTCGTCGTAGGTCCAGGTCTCCCTGGTCCCGTCGGGCGCCTCGTACGAGGCCAGATGGCCCTCGACGCTCCAGGTCAGCCGGGTGACCGCGCCCAGCTGGTCGGTGACGGCGACGACCCGGCCGAAGGCGTCGCGCTCGTAGCGGCTGGTGGCTCCGGCCCGGTCGGTGACCTCGACGGGCAGGCCCGCGCGGTTGCAGCGCACCCGGGTGGAGTGGCCGAGGGGGTCGGTGACCGAGGCCAGGTGTCCGAACTCGTCGTAGGAGTAACGGGTGGTGGCGCCGGTGGGGTCGGTGAGGGAGGTGCGGCGTCCTGCCGCGTCGAAGGTCTGCCGCCAGGTCAGGCCGCCCGGCCGGGTGATCTGCGTCGGCAGGCTGGCGTCGCTGTAGTAGGCGGCGGTGGACTGCTCGCCGTCGGGGCGGGTGACGGCAATGAGGTCGCCCGCGTCGTCGTAGGCGAAGCGGGTGGTACGGCCGAGGGGGTCGGTACGGGAGAGCAGGCGGTCGTACTCGTCGCGCTCGAAGGTGGTGGTGTTCCCCAGCGGGTCGGTCTGGGCGATGATCTGGGCGTGCTCGTTGACCTGGTAACGAGTGGTGTGGCCAAGGGCGTTGGTCTCGCAGTGCACCTTGATGCCGGTGGCCGGGTCCGGGTCGCCGTAGGCGAAGCGGAATGCGAGCGTGCCGTCGGCGCCGCCCTCCTCCACGACCCGGCCGAGGTGGTCGTAGGTGTAGAGGTAGCGGGTGCCGTTGCGGTCGGTCCAGGACACGATGCGGCCCTGGTCGTCGTTGGCGAAACACAGGGGGCGGCCCGAGGAGTTGTGGACCGCGGTGAGGTGGCCGTCGGTGTAGCCGTAGCGGGTCAGCGGGGTGTCGGAGCCGTCCGGGCCCGCGCCGGCCAGCTGCAGGGCGGTGATGCGGCCGGCGTCCACGGTGACCAGGACGCGGTAACCGCCGGAGTGGGTCATGCTCAGCGGCGTGCCGCCGGTGCCGTACGCGAAGTCGACGCGGTGGCCGGCCCGGTCGCGGATGCCGGTCAACAGGGCCTCTTCGCCACCGGGCTGCCGGGTGAACTCCCGGACCAGGCCCGTGGCGGGGTCCGTCAGGGTGTAGTTGCCCGTCAGCTCCTCGGATTCCAGGTCCAGCCGCGCGCCCGCGCTCGCCTGTACGGGCTCGCCGGGCGTCGGGTGCGGATAGGCCTGGGTCGTCCGGTCGGCGCTGAGGTGGACCACGCCCTCGGCGTCGATCTCCAGGCGTTCGTCGAAGGTGCAGACCCAGCGCGGGCCCATCCAGCGGCCGGCCCGGTAGCCGGACTCGAAGGAGCGCTTGAACAGCAGCGGCAGGGCGCCGGGGAGGGACAGGTCCAGCTGCTCGATGAACATCCGCCCGGTCGCCATGTCGACCGGCTCGCCGCCCTGGCAGACCGAGTCGCGCGGGCGGCCTGCCTCACGCGGGTTCTCCGCCTGCTCGCGGCCCCGCCCCGTGCCGTCGCTTCCGCGGCCCTTGTCGCCGCCCTGCCCCTTGGGCCCGCCGCCCGAGTGGGACCCGCCGCCCCCGGCGCCGCCACCGGAGCGGGGGGCCTTGGGATCGCTCTTGCCGCCCTTGCCGATGCCGCCGAAGTGGGAGGCGAGGCTCTTGTCGTTGTCGTGATGGTTCTTGGCCATCTGCTGGACGCCGCGCTTCATGCTGTCGTCCAGGTGCTTGGCGGACTTCTTCACGCCCTCCTCGATGCCGTCGATGACCTTGTCCAGCATCGCGTTCGCGGCGTTGGCGAGGGCGTCCTTGCCCTTTGTACGGCCGTGGTGCCCCTTGGCCAGGCCGATCTTCCCGCCCGCCTTGTTGCGGAAGATGTCGCCGCCCTTTTCCAGGCCCTTGGCGGCGCTCTCGTACCCGTCGGGGTCCACTTTGAAGCCGCTGCCCGCGCCACCGCCACCGCCCCCGCCTCCGCCGCCCGCGCTCAGCAGCCGCATCTGGCCCTTGGCGTTCTGCACGCCGTCGTGGAAGCCCTGCTTGCCGGCGTCGGCGGTCTGGTTGAGGTCCACGCCCTTCTGTACGCCCAGCGCGTTGGCGCCGAGCTGGACGACCATGTCGCCCACCATCGCGCCCAGCGCCTCCTCCACCGGGGTCAGCGCCATCTCGATGACATGCTCGGCGACCTGCTGGCAGGCCTCCTTGAACAGCTTCTTCAGGATCACGCGGGTGGCCCCGGTCGCGGCCAGCGCCCCCAGTTCGGACAGGCCCAGCGTGAAGGGCGCCGCCACCTGGGCGGCGGCCACCTCGGCGGCCAGGATGCCCAGCTGGACCAGCGCGGCACCCTTCGCCCCGGCGATGAGGGTGGCCACCCCGTCCATCGCGGTCGCCGACAGCCGCCCGCACTCGGCCAGCTTCTTCAGATGCTTGCCATTGATCTTGCCCCAGTGGGCATTGAGCGCCTCCACGGCCACCGAGCCGCCCGCCGAGGAGACCAGGTCCTGGATCGCGGTGTGCGCCTGGCCCGCGCCGTCGTCGATGTCATCGGCGAACTCCCGCATCGCCGTCGCCATCTCGCGATAGTCGTCCTCGTCGACATTCGGCCACGAGACGCCTATCAGGTCCAGCAGCTCATCCGCCCACCCCGGCAGCACGACACCCATGCGAAACCAGCCCCCGTTACCTTCCGCGTTCCCCGTTGCATCGTGAGGAGACGCTGCCGCTGGTACAGACGGTTCCTCAGAAGGTGAACAGATTAGCCGTTGCGAATGAGACGAGGAACAACGATGAGGAGCGCGACAACAGTTGACCGGTACACACCTTTTGATCTGCTTTTGCCGCTGTCCGAAATACGCCCTACAGGCCGAGGTGAACTGGCCGCCACCCACGGTGCATTCGGCCGGGACGCAGGTCCCGCTCGCGGGGTCGCAGGTGCCGCGCTCCACCGGGCGGCAGCGCGCGAAAGTCACGGAGGTGAACCCATTGACGGGGCGCTGACGCGCCGCCTACCTTCCTGTTCACCGATTGGAAAGTTTCCTAACAGATGGTCGACGGCGACTGTCGAAGGCGGGGTGGCAGTCATGGCCGGAGCGTCGGGGGGCCAGGGAACGCCCGGGACGCCACGGGTGCTGCGGGCCATGAACGACCGGGCCGCGCTGGACCTGCTCGTGTCGCAGGGGCCGCTGACCCGTACGCAGATCGGTGAGCTGACGGGGCTGTCCAAGCCCACCGCGTCGCAGCTGCTGGGGCGGCTGGAGGCCGCGGGGCTGGTGCGTACGACGGGGAATGTGACCGGCAGGCCGGGGCCCAACGCCCAGCTGTACGAGGTCGACCCGGCGGCCGCGCATGTGGCCGCGCTCGCCGTCGACCCGCTGGGGATCACCGCGGCCGTCGCGGACATCACCGGCCGGGTGGTCGGCGAGGAGTACGTCGCCGCCGACGCGCTGGGCGAGGACGTCCCGCACCGCACCGCGCGGCTGGTGGCCGACGCCGTGGACGGGGCGCTGCACAAGGCGGGGCTGGCCCGGGAGCAGCTGCACGGCGCCGTCATCGGGACGCCGGGGGCGATGGACCCGCAGACCGGGGAGCTGCGGTACGCGCCCCACCTGCCCGGATGGCACTCGCGCACGCTCAAGGGCGAGCTGGCCCAGGTCCTGGGGACCCCGGTGGTGATCGAGAACGATGTGAATCTGGCGGCCGTCGCCGAGCAGCACGACGGCACAGCGCAGGACTTCGACGACTTCGTACTGGTGTGGGCCGACTGCGGGGTCGGTGCCGCGATCGTGCTGGGCGGGGTGCTGCTGCGCGGCGCCACCGGGGGCGCCGGCGAGATCGGGTACATGCCGCTGCCGGGCGCCCCGCTGTCCCGCGGCGGGGCCAGGAGCGCGGCGCTGCCGGACGCCGGCGGCGGGTTCCAGCGGCTGGTCGGCTCGCCGAGCGTGGTGGAGCTGGCGCGCGAGCACGGGGCGGAGCGGGTCCGTACGGTCGGCGAGGCGCTGGCCGTGGACTCCGTGCGCGCGGAGGTGGCCCGGCGCCTGGCCACCGGGATCGCGGCCGTGGTGGCCGTGGTCGACCCCCGGCTCGTGGTGCTCTCGGGCGAGGTCGCGCAGGCCGGCGGCGAGCCGCTGCGGGCCCTGGTCGAGGAGGAGTTCACCGGACTGGTGCTGCCCCGCCCTCAGCTGCGGATCAGCGATCTGCGGGGCAATCCGATCCTCACCGGCGCGCTGCGGACGGCGCTCGCCCAGGCACGCGACAGTGTCTTCGACACGGCCTGACGCCCCGGCCGCGGCCCTTCCTTCTTCCGGCGCCCTCTCGCGCGCGCCGCATCGCACCTCGCTCTCCTTGTACGTCCCCCCTGCAACCACCCCTGCCGCAAAGGAAGTCCGCCATGCCGCGAATACGACCGCGCATGCGCCTACGCCCGCGCATACGCCTCGGCCTCACGGCCGCGCTCGCCGGTGCCGGCCTGCTCGTAGCGGGCTGCGCCAATCCGAGCGTGGGCAGCAACCAGGACGATCCGACCGAGCCCGTCACGCTGAAGTTCTGGCACGGCTGGTCCAACGACGCCGAGGTGAAGGCGGTCGACGACAGCCTCGCCCGGTTCGAGAAGCTGCACCCCAACATCAAGGTGAAGGCGACCAACAACGTCACCGACGCGACGATGAACCAGGCGCTGCGGGCGGGCGGCGACGACGCCCCCGATGTGGTCTCCTCGTTCACCACCAACAATGTGGGGCAGTACTGCTCGTCGGGCATGTGGGTCGATCTGGACCCGTTCATGAAGAAGAGCGGGCTCCGCAAGGAAAAGGTCTTTCCCAGGACGCTGCTGGACTACACGCAGTACAAGGGGACGCAGTGCGCGCTGCCGCTGCTGGCCGACGCGTTCGGGATGTACTACAACAAGGACGCCTTCGAGGAGGCGGGGATCGCCCGCCCGCCGCGGACCATGTCCGAGCTGAAACAGGCCGCCGAGAAGCTGACCAAGCGCGGCAAGGACGGGTCGCTGGAGCGGGTCGGCTTCATGCCCAACTTCCGTCTGTACCAGAACAGTCCGGACCGGCTCTTCGCCCAGTGGGGACCCACCTACTTCGACGCGAAGGGAAAGGCGCAGCTCGCCAAGGACCCGGCCGCCAAGGACTACTTCAGGACCACCGACGAGCTGATGCGGGCGCAGGGCGGCTACAAGGCGCTGGAGAAGTTCCGTACGCACTTCGGTGACGAGATGTCCTCGCAGAACGCCTTCCTGACCGGCAAGCTCGCCATGCATCTGGACGGTGAGTGGCGCGGGCTGATGCTCGACGACATGAAGGCGAAGTTCGCCTGGGACACCGCGCCGCTGCCCGTACCCGACGACAAGGCCGATACGTACGGGCGCGGATATCTGACCGGGACCGTCGCGGGCATCGCGCACAGCAGCAAACACCAGAACGCCGCCTGGGAACTGGTGAAGTTCCTGACCTCCGACACCGACCAGGTCGTGAAGTTCGCCAACGCGATCCACAACGTCCCCTCGACGTTCGAGGCCCTCAAGTCGCCGAAGCTGGACGCCGATCCGAGGTTCCGCACCTTCCTGGACATCATGCGAAACCAGCACAGCGTCGCGCTGCCGCCGTCCGTCAACGGCGGTCAGTACGTCGTCTCGCTGCAGGACTTCTCCTATTCCTACGAGGCCGGGAAATTCCCCGACCTGGACAAGGCCCTGCGCGAACTCGACGAGCAGATAGACGCCGACAACCTCCAGTCCGAGAGCTGACGGAGACCCGCCATGGCCACCACCTCACTGACTCCCCCGGCCAAAGCGCCGGGCGCAGCGCCCGCCAAGGCGCCCGAGCTGCGCCGCAAGCACACCCGTCAGCGGCTGCGCACCCTCGGTTTCCTCTCCCCCTGGCTGGTCGGTTTCTCGGTCTTCTTCGGCTATCCGCTGATCGCCACCGTCTATTTCTCCTTCATGCACTACAACCAGATCCAGGCGCCCGACTTCGTGGGCCTCAGGAACTGGAAGTACGTCTTCACGCAGATGCCGCTGTTCGGGCCCGCCCTGTGGAACACCCTGTGGCTGGTCGTGGTGATGGTCGCCCTGCGAGTGGTCTTCGGGCTCGGTATCGGGCTGCTCATCACGAAGATCAAGTCGGGCGTCGGCTTCTTCCGTACGGCCTTCTACCTGCCGTATCTGGCGCCCCCGGTGGCCGCCACGGTCGCCTTCGTCTTCCTGCTCAACCCCGGCAGCGGACCGGTCAACGAGATCCTGGGCGCGATCGGCATCGAGGCGCCGACCTGGTTCAACGACCCCGACTGGGCCAAGCCGTCGCTGGTGCTGCTCTCCCTGTGGGGCATCGGCGACCTCATGGTCATCTTCATGGCGGCCCTGCTGGACGTGCCCAAGGAGCAGTACGAGGCCGCCGAGCTGGACGGCGCCGGGGCCTGGAGCAAGTTCCGGTACGTCACCTGGCCCTCCATCACCCCGATCGTGATGTTCGCGGTGGTGACCGGCGTCGTACAGACCATGCAGTACTACACGCAGGCGCTGGTCGCCGGAAAGCTGGCGTCCGGGGTCTCGATCGGCCCGGGCTCGGTGATCCAGCCCGGATATCCGGACCACTCCACCCTCACCGTGCCGCAGCTCGTCTATTCGCTCGGCTTCCAGAACTTCAACACCGGCGCGGCGTGCGTGCTCTCGCTCGTGCTCTTCGCCATCGCCATGGCCGTCACCACCCTGCTGATGCGCAAGCGCGCCGGCCTGCTCTCGGCGGAGGACTGATCGCAGATGACCACCACGACCCTGACCGCGACCAGAACGCCCTCCCGTACGAGTGGCGGCCGCGGCCCGGCCGCCGCCCGCGCCCAGCGCAAGCGCGTACTGCACTGGATCGCCGTGCACAGCGTGGCGATCGCCGCCGCCCTCTTCTTCGTCCTGCCCTTCGTCTTCGTCTTCCTGACCTCCGTGATGAGCGACGAGCAGGCGATGAGCGGCGAGCTGTGGCCGCACGAGTGGAACTGGTCCAATTACGCGAAGGTCTTCAGCACCCCGGGCTTCCTCGACTGGTGGCGGAATTCGCTGCTCTACGCGGGCCTGGGCACGCTGTTCACGGTCTGTTCCTCGATCCCGGTGGCGTACGCGCTCGCCAAGTTCCGCTTCCGGGGCCGCCGCACCGCGATGATCCTGGTGATCTCGACGATGATGCTGCCGCCGCAGGTGATCGTCATTCCGATGTATCTGGTGTGGGCGCAGCAGCTGCATCTGTCGGGATCGCTGTGGCCGCTGATCATTCCGATGGCGTTCGGCGACGCGTACTCTATCTTCCTGCTGCGCCAGTTCCTGCTGACCATTCCCAAGGAATACATCGAGTCGGCGAAGGTGGACGGCTGCGGTGAGCTGCGCACGCTGCTGCGCATCATCGTGCCGATGGCCAAGCCCGGTATCGCCGCGGTCGGCCTGTTCCAGTTCTTCTACTGCTGGAACGATTACTTCGGACCGCAGATCTACGCCGCCCAGAACCCGGCGGCCTGGACGCTGAGTTACGGCCTGGAGTCCTTCAAGAGCGCGCACAGCGTCAACTGGAACATGACCATGGCCGCGACGCTGCTCATCATGGCCCCGGTCATCATCGTTTTCTTCTTCGCACAGAAGGCCTTCGTCGAAGGCGTCACTCTCACCGGAGTAAAGGGCTGATTCAGCAATGAAGCTCGCAGTGGTCGGCGGAGGCTCGACCTACACCCCCGAACTCATCGACGGGTTCGCGCGGTTGCGCACCCCCGGAAACGGCGGTCTGCCGATCGAGGAGCTGGTCCTGATCGACCCGGCGGCCGAGCGGCTGGAGCTGGTGGGCGGCCTGGCCCGGCGGATCTTCGCCAAGCAGGGGCACCCGGGCCGTATCTCCTGGACCGGTGACCTGGACGCCGGAGTGGACGGCGCCGACGCGGTGCTGCTCCAGCTGCGCATCGGCGGACAGACGGCCCGCAACCAGGACGAGACCTGGCCGCTGGAGTGCGGCTGCGTGGGCCAGGAGACCACCGGCGCCGGCGGTCTGGCCAAGGCGCTGCGCACGGTCCCGGTCGTGCTGGACATCGCCGAGCGGGTGCGCCGCCGCAACCCCGACGCCTGGATCGTGGACTTCACCAACCCGGTCGGCATCGTCACCCGGGCCCTGCTGAGCCACGGCCACAAGGCCGTCGGGCTGTGCAATGTCGCCATCGGCTTCCAGCGCAAGTTCGCGAAGCTGCTCGGGGTGGGCCCGGAGCAGGTCGAGCTGGAGCACGTGGGCCTCAACCACCTGACCTGGGAGCGCGGCGTACGCGTCGGCGGCGAGGATGTGCTGCCCAAGCTGATCGCCGAGCACGGCGCGGCGATCGCCGAGGACCTGCGCATGCCGCGCTCGCTGGTGGAGCGGCTGGGTGTGGTGCCCTCGTACTACCTGCGCTACTTCTACCAGCACGACGAGGTCGTACGGGAGCTGCGGACCAAGCCGTCGCGGGCCGCCGAGGTCGCCGCGATGGAGAGGGAACTGCTGCGCATGTACGGCGACCCGGCACTTGAGGAGAAGCCGGAGCTGCTGGCCAAGCGCGGCGGGGCCTTCTACTCCGAGGCCGCGGTCGCGCTGACCTCCTCGCTGCTCAACGACACCGGCGACGTCCAGGTGGTCAACACCCTCAACAACGGCACGCTGCCCTTCCTGCCCGACGACGCGGTCATCGAGGTCCCGGCGCGGGTGGACGCGCGCGGCGCCCACCCGGTGCCCGTACGGCCCCTGGAGCCGCTGTTCGCCGGGCTGGTGGCCAATGTGACGGCGTACGAGCACCTCGCGCTGGACGCCGCTTTGAAGGGCGGGCGGGACCGGGTCTTCCGGACGCTCCTGGCACATCCGCTGGTGGGACAGATCGAGTACGCGGACAAGCTGGCCGACGACCTGATCGCGCACAACCGGGAGCACCTCACGTGGGCCTGAGCGGCACCGCCGGAGCGGAGATGGCGCTGGCCGTCGACGCGGGCAACAGCAAGACGGACGTGGCCCTGGTGGCCGCGGACGGGACGGTCCTGGGCACGGCCCGCGGCGGGGGCTTCAAGCCTCCGGTGGTGGGCCCCGAGCGGGCCGTGGCGCAACTGGCTCCGCTGGTGGCCTCGGTGCTGGCGCAGGGCGGCGTACAGGGCCCGGTGGCGCAGGTCTCCGCGTACCTCGCCAACTGTGATCTCCCCGTGGAGGAGCGGGAGTTGACACAGGCCGTCGTCGCGCACGGCTGGGCCCCTGCCGCGTCGGTCACGGTCGGCAACGACACCTTCGCGCTGCTGCGGGCCGGGCTGCCGGACTCCGGCGAGGCGGCGGGGGTGGCCGTGGTGTGCGGCGCGGGCATCAACTGCGCGGGGCTGGGGCCCGGCGGGCGCACCGCCCGCTTCCCCTCCATCGGCATCATCTCCGGCGACTGGGGCGGCGGCGGACACCTCGCGGACACGGCGCTGTGGTGGGCGGCGCGGGCGGACGACGGGCGCGGCCCGGCCAGCGCGCTGGCGGCCGAACTGCCCGCGCACTTCGGCCTGTCCACCATGCCGGAGCTGATCGAGGCGCTGCACCGGAAGGCCATCGAGCCGCTGCGCAAGCACGAGCTGACGCCGGTGCTGTTCGCGGTGGCCGCGGCGGGTGACGCGGTGGCGCGCGAGATCGTGGCCCGGCAGGCACAGGAGATCGCAGTAATGGCCACGGTCGCCCTGGAGCGGCTGGAGCTGCTGGCCGAGCCGACGACGGTGGTGCTGGGCGGGGGTGTGCTCGCGGCGCGGCATCCGCTGTTGCACGACCGGGTGGTGCAGTTGCTCGCGGAGCGGGCGCCGAAGGCGGTGCCGCGGGTGGTGTCGGCGCCGCCGGTGCTGGGAGCCGCGCTGTACGCCCTGGACCGGGCGGGGGCGCCCGGTGAGGCGTATGAGCGGCTTCGGGGGCGCTGGGGGTAGGGCCACTCGGTTCACCTACTCCCCCACAACGGGAGGGGACAGGCCGGAGCGGGCTGATGTCCAGACGTAAAGCGAAGCAGTCTGCACATCGGCCCGCGGAGGCCCCTCACCGCACCCGACAGCCCCGCGCAGCGGACAGCGGCCCGCCGCAGGCGCAACGGCGCGGAGCGGGCGACTCAGTCGATCCAGATACTGCGCCCCTGGCCCGCGACAGCGGACTCGCCCGGGTGGACGGCGAAGTCGAGTTCGCCGGTGCAGCCCGGGCCCTGGAGGATGTAGGCGATGTCGTTGGTGTGGTTGATGACGGTGTCGAACCGCTTCATGTCGTAGCAGCCGCTGGGGTCGATGTAGCCGAAGTCCTTCACGACGAGGACCCCGCTCGTCGCGCCGGCGGAAGTGGGGACGGTCAGGGAGATCATCGCGGCGGCGGCCAGGGCGCCGAGTGTGGTGACGATGCGTCGCATGGTCGTACCTCCTGTGCGCCGGGGCCGCTCCTTTACGGCCTCCGACGATCATCGAACGTACGCGATCACGCACTCGTGGTCACCGGCGTGCGGAGGCATGGCTTCCGTCACGGAATGCACCTTTTGGCGCCGTTCACCACTGGACAAGATCGGTCGCGGAATGGTGGGGGTTCGGTGGGAACCGGACACTTGGCGTCTGCGTGGTGGCGTATGAGGGGTTGTGGGCCGACCGCCGGGCGGTCCCCGGCGCGGCCGGATGTCGCGATCAGAACAAGATCCGGGCAATTTCGGTGTGGTTGTCAGTGGCTGCGGCCATACTGCTGGCCGTGCACCTGTTCCCGTGCGCCGGGCGTGCGGGGCCGGGTCCGCCGTCCGTGACCCAGGGGGAGGTTCCGTGTCACAGCCGCAGACCGGCACCGCGCCACCGCCACCGCCCGCGCCCGCTCCTGACGCGCGCCGCCTGGCCTGGATCGAGGCGCTGGAGCGGCTGCGGGCCGGAGCGACGACCGAGCCGGGGCGGCTGCGCATCATCGGGGCCGTACTCGCCCTGCTGGTCGTGCTGTTCGGCGCGGTCACGGCCTGGCAGGTCACCGACCGCGCGGCGGCCGCGCGCGATGTGGTGGAGCGCAGCCAGCCGCTGAGCGCGGACGCCGCCAGCATCTACCGCTCGCTGGCGGACGCCGACACCACCGCGGCCGGCGGCTTCCTCGCGCGCGGCACGGAGAGCCCCGCCACCCGTGAGCGCTATGCGGACGACATCGCCACCGCGTCCAGGCTGCTGGTCACGGCCGCGGCCAACACCCGCGGCTCGGACGACTCCCGCCGCCTGATCGAGAAGCTCAGCGGCGAACTCCCGCGCTACACCGGCCTGATAGAGACGGCGCGTACGAACAAGCGGCAGGGCCTGCCCCTGGGCGGCGCCTATCTGCGCTACGCCAACGACCGGATGCGCAACGAACTCCTGCCCACCGCGCGCAAGTTGTACGACGCGGAGTCGGCCCGGCTGAGCGCCGACTACGACGAGGCCAAGGCCTGGCCGTGGGTGGCGCTGGGCGCGGGCGCGGTGGCGCTGGCCGGGCTGGGCTGGGCGCAGCGCCGCAACTACCGCCGTACGAACCGCGTGTTCAACCACGGCCTGCTGGCCGCCACCGCCGCCTCGGCCGTGGTCCTGCTGTGGCTGACGGCCGCGCACGCCGTCGCGAGCACGGGCCTGAACAACTCCTGGAACCAGGGCGCCAGATCACTGCGAGTGCTCAACGAGGCGCGCATCGACGCCCTTCAGGCGCGCGGCGACGAGAACCTGACCCTGGTGGCGCGTGGCGCGGTTCTGACCAAGGACCAGCAGGACTTCTATGAGGTCGGCTACCGATCCGGTATGAAGGGTCTCGCGGGCGGGAGCGACGGCAAGGGCGGCAAGCTGGGCACGGCGCTGGCGCTGGCGGACGACGAGGAGGGCAAGCGCCTGGTCCGTAAGGCGCAGACCAATGTGGGCGAGTGGCAGCAGCGGCACGTCCGGGCGCGCGAGGCGGACGACCGGGGCGCCTACGAACAGGCGCTGAAAAGGGTCAACGGCACGGACCGGCCCACCCGCGAGTCCTTCGACCGGGTGGACGCACACCTGAGACAAGCACTGGAGCACGAGCAGCGGGAGTTCAGGCAGGCGGCCGACGACGGGCGCGGGGCGCTGGGCGGGCTGGCGGCGGGCGCCGCCGTACTGGCCGTGCTCGGCGCCGCGGGCGCGGTGCTCGGCATCGGGCGCAGACTGTCGGAGTACCGCTGATGAAAGCGGCGGCGGGGCCTGGTGACGGGACTGGGGATGAGGGCATGAGGACGCGGAGGAAGCGCGCGAGCCGGGCGAGGGCGAATCTGCGCGCCGTCCTGGCGCCGGCCGCGGCCGGGGCGGGCGTGATGGCGGCGACCGCCGCGGTGCTGGTGCCCGTCCTGGCCGGCGGCGCCCGCGGCGGCCCGTCCTCCCAGGCCGCGTATCCGCCGCGGGCCACGCACGCCGGGCCCGCGGCCCAGGCCTGCACACCCGAGAACGCGGTCCAGAGCCTGCGGCCCTCCACCGACGGCGGCGCCGCGGTGGACCGCATCAAAAAGCGCGGCCGCCTGGTGGTCGGCGTCGACCAGAACACCTACCGCTGGGGCTACCTCAACCCGGCCACCAGCAAACTGGAGGGCTTCGACATCACCTTGGCGCGCGCCATCACCAAGTCCCTGCTGGGCGACGAGGACAAGGTCGCCTTCCTGGCGATCCCCACCAACCAGCGGGTGCCCGCCCTGCAGGGCGGCCGGGTCGACATGGTCGTGCGCACCATGACCATCAACTGCGCCCGCAAGAAACAAGTCGCCTTCTCCACCGCCTACTTCCAGGCCGGGCAGCAGCTGCTGGCCCCCAGGACGGCCGAGCTGGACTTCGACGACTCCCTCAAGGGCAAGCGGGTGTGCGCGGCGCGCGGCTCCACCGCCGAGACGGAGCTGGAGCGCCGACCGCACGGCGCCACGGTCGTACGCGTCGCCAACCAGCTCGACTGCCTGGTCAAGCTCCAACTGGGCGAGGCCGACGCGGTGGTCACCGACAACGCGCTGGGCGCGGCACAGGCGGCACAGGACCCGACGGTGGAACTGAAGGGCAAGCCGTTCACCCAGGAGGCGTACGGCGTCGCGATGAACAAGTCCGACACCGACCTGGTGCGCTGGGTCAACAAGGTTCTGGAGGACTACCGCGACGACGGTTCGTGGAAGGCCGCGTACGACAAATGGCTCAAGAAGGATCTGCCGAAGATATCCGGCGCTCCCGACCCCGAATACGCCGACTGACCCCACTATGGAAACACGCACCACCGCACCGACGAGGTACGCACCACCGGCACGGACACCACCACGGCGCATCAACACCGGCGCGCCACCAGCACTTTGGAGAGGTGATCGATGGGGGTCCCTGGACCCGTCCCCGGCTCCACGGGGAGGCCCCACGGCCCGGTCATGAACCGGGATGAGGTGGACCGCGCACTGGCCCGGCTCGGCGCCGAGCACGAAGCGATCGAGACCTCTTTGCTGGCCCTGCAGGACCACGCGGGCCGCCGTCTGCTGGAGGGCGCCGAGCTCAGCGGCACCACCAAGGACCGCTGGGCCGCCACCGAAGAGTCCATCACCGCCCTGTGGGCGCACTTCGACGCCTACAGCGCCGCGCTCGACTCCGCCCGCGAGCTGCGCTCCCGGCGGCGCTGGCCCTCCCCCGAGGACCTGCGCGAGCTCACCGAGCTGCTGCGCGGCAGCGCCGTGACGGTCGCGGGCGGCGCGGCCGGGGGCTGGAGCGCGCAGACCTCCCCCTTCGGCGAACCCCCGAGGCTCAGCGCGCAGTTCAGCCTCCAGGAGCTGGTCGAGCGGATGAACGGCTGGTACGCGAGCGCGCTGGACGTGATCGTCGCCGCCGACGCCGTGTGGTCCGCGCTGCCGGCCCGTATAGACCTGCTCTCCGCCGAGTTGCAGCGCACCCGCTCGCTGGCCCACTCGGTGGGGGTGCGCCCCGGCGAGCACCCGGCGGGCGACGACCTGGAGCGGATCACCCACGACCTGACGCTGCTGCGCGCCCAGGTCGTCGCGGACCCGCTGGCCTTTTGGATCTCGACCGCCACGGGCAGTTCGGCGCCCGGCGGCGGCCGCCCCGACACCGCCCGCTACGACCGCGCGGCCCGCGCCCTGGAGGACGTGCGCCGCGAGATCGAGGCCGTGCTGGGCGTGCGCCAGGACGCCGAGCAGCGCCTGATGCAGCTGCGCGACGTGCTCTCGCGGGCCGACCGTACGCTCACCGAGGCGCGGCAGGCCCGCGGCGAGGTACTGGCCAAGATCGCCGCGTCCGAGGTGCCCGCGGTCTCCGGCCCCTCCACGGCGCTGCACGAGCAGCTGGCGGCGGCGGCCGAGTACCGCCGGCACGCCCAGTGGCACCGGCTGTCCCCGCTGCTGGACAGCCTGGAGCAGCGCGCCGAGGACGAACTGCGGCGCGCCCGCGAGTCGTTGACGGCGGTGACCGCGCCGCTGGCGGTCCGCGCCGAGCTGCGCGGCCGCCTGGACGCCTACAAGGCCAAGGTCGCCCGCCTCGGCCTGGCCGAGGACCCGCTGCTGATCGAGCGGTACGACACCGCGCGCCGGATGCTGTGGAGCGCGCCGTGCGATCTGCGGGTGGCCGAGCAGGCCGTGCTGCGCTATCAGCAGGCCGCGGCCGAGGCGTTCGTACCGCAGCAGACGGACCGCAGGGGGGAGCCGTGAGCGGACAGGAAGAGCGCCAGGCCGAGCTGCCGCCCCAGCGGGCGGCCCCGGGCGGGCGCCGTCAGGCGGGCGCCGCCTGCCAGCGGCGGGGCTGCGCGGGCTCGTACGAGGACGTCGGCGAGGGCGAGTTGTACTGCGACCAGTGCGGTCTGGCGCCGGTCGTCTCCACGGACGGCATGGTGGGCGCGGCCCCCACCGGCCTCACCGCGGCCCGCGGCGGCCCGCCCTCGGCCCGCTCCGCCGGCTCCGCCCCGTCCGCCCCCTCCTCTGGCTCCGCCCGCTCCGCCTCCTCGCGCCGCTCGGTCTCCGGACGGCTCTCCCGCTCCGTCTCCGGCGGCGCCGCCACCCGCTCGATGTCGGTCCGCAGCACCGGCAAGGGCCCGGCCTCGGCCACCGGAGGGCGCAGCCGGCTGGGCGCCGGGCTGGTGACGGTCCCGGAGGTGCCGCGGCCCGATCCGCGCACGGCCGTGCTGGAGGACCCCGAGGTCCCCGAGCGCAAGCGGTTCTGCAGCCGCGGCGACTGCGGGGCCCCGGTGGGCCGTTCGCGCGGCGACCGCCCCGGGCGCACCGAAGGCTTCTGCACCAAGTGCGGCCATCCGTACAGCTTTGTACCCAAGCTGCGGCCCGGCGACGTCGTGCACGGCCAGTACGAGGTCGCCGGCTGCCTGGCGCACGGCGGGCTGGGCTGGATCTATCTGGCCGTCGACCGCGCCGTGTCGGATCGCTGGGTGGTCCTCAAGGGCCTGCTGGACACCGGCGACGAGGAGGCCCTCGCGGTAGCCGTCTCCGAGCGCCGCTTCCTCGCCGAGATCGAGCACAGCAACATCGTGCGCATCTACAACTTCGTCGAGCACCTGGACCAGTCCACGGGCAGCCTGGACGGCTACATCGTCATGGAGTACGTCGGCGGCAAGTCGCTCAAGGACATCGCCAACGAGCGGCGCACCCCGCACGGCAGGCGCGACCCGCTGCCGGTCGGCCAGGCCTGCGCGTACGGCATCGAGGCCCTCGAAGCCCTCGCCCATCTGCACAGCCGCAATCTGCTCTACTGCGACTTCAAGGTCGACAACGCCATCCAGCAGCAGGACCAGCTCAAGCTGATCGACATGGGCGCGGTGCGCAGGATGGACGACGGCCACAGCGCGATCTACGGCACGGTCGGCTATCAGGCGCCGGAGGTCGCCGAGGTGGGCCCGTCCGTCGCCTCCGACCTCTACACCGTCGCCCGCACCCTGGCCGTGCTCACCTTCGACTTCCAGGGCTATACGACCGTCTTCGTCGACTCGCTGCCCGACCCCGAGCACATCGAGGTCTTCCGTACGTACGAGTCCTTCTACCGCCTGCTGGTACGCGCCACCGACCCCGACCCGGCCCGCCGGTTCGCCTCCGCGCAGGAGATGGCCGAGCAGCTCACCGGCGTCCTGCGCGAGGTCGTGGCGCTGCAGACCGGCGAGCAGCGGCCCGCGCTGTCCACCCTGTTCGGCCCCGAACTGCGGGTGGTGGACACCGAGTTGGTGGACCACGCGGACGGCGACACCTCGCTGCTGGGCGCGCGGGCGCTGCCGCCGGTGCGGTGGGCGCGCGGCGGCCGCGCCAAGGCGGCAGGCCCTGCCCCGCTGCCCGCGGGCCTGGCACC
>NZ_JBSIBZ010000061.1:0-61111 GCF_058245575.1 Streptomyces sp. UF-297
CCCCCCCCCCCCCCCCCCCCCCCCCCCCCCCCCCCCCCCCGCCGCTTGGTGTGACGGCAGGTCAGGCGTCTATGGACTGCCCGGCCTTCGTCTCGGCCTCGGCCTGCTTCTTGGAGGCCCGCAGGCTGGTGACCGTCGTGATGACCAGCACACCGCAGATGACGGCCAGCGACACCGGGGTGCTGATCGTCGGGACGTGCACCCCGGACTCGTGCAGGGCGTGCAGCACCAGCTTCACACCGATGAAGCCGAGGATGACCGACAGGCCGTAGGAGAGGTGGACCAGCTTCTTCAGCAGACCGCCCAGGAGGAAGTACAGCTGCCGCAGGCCCATCAGCGCGAAGGCGTTGGCGGTGAAGACGATGTACGGGTCCTGGGTGAGGCCGAAGATCGCGGGGATGGAGTCCAGCGCGAACAGGACGTCGGTGGTGCCGATCGCCAGCATGACGATCAGCATCGGCGTCATCAGCCGCTTGCCGTTCTCCATCACGAACAGCTTGGTGCCGTGGTACTGGTCGGTCGAGGGGAAGCGCTTCTCGACCATCTTCAGGAAGCGGTTCTCCTCGAACTCCTCGTCCTGCTCCTCGGCCCGCGCCTCCTTGATCAGCTTCCAGGCGGTCCAGATGAGGAAGGCGCCGAAGATGTAGAAGACCCAGGAGAAGTTGGCGATGATCGCGGCGCCGGCCCCGATGAAGCCCGCGCGCAGGACCAGGGCGATGAGCACGCCGATCATCAGGACGCGCTGCTGATAGATCGCGGGGACCGCGAACTTCCCCATGATCAGGATGAAGACGAAGAGGTTGTCCACGCTCAGGGACTTCTCGGTGATGAAGCCCGCGAAGAACTCACCGGCGGGCTGTCCGCCGCCGAACAGGAGCAGGCCGAGCCCGAAGAGCGCGGCCAGTGCGATCCAGACCGCGGTCCAGATCCCGGCCTCCTTGATGGAGACCTCGTGCGGTTTGCGGCCGCCGATGAAGAAATCGGCGGCGATGAGGGCACACAGACCGAGGATGGTCAGGACCCACATGGTCAGGGAAACGTCCACTGCTCCTCCGGCAGAGTCGTACGGCACTAACAGCGTCGTCGCTGCCGGAGGTCTCTTCCACCCGAGATCGCCGCTTGGCGGTGATCACTGAGCAGGGCCGGCGCCCCGGGATCGTCAATCCGTGATGACGGGTACGCCGCAGCAGGGAATACTCCCCTCCGCACAAGAAAGAGTAAAGGAATGCCAAGGAATAGTAAAGAGCGGGGCTTTCTGGCTGGTCAGAGCGATGTCATGGACGGCCGGTCCGGCGCGGCCCGTACCGTCCGCGGTCAGCGGGCGTAGCCCCGACGGGGCGCGAGGGCCGTGTCCAGAACCTGCCGCAGCACCGGGCTGCCGTGCGGCGGCAGCGGCGGCTCGTACGTCCAGGCGTGCCCCACCCAGGGGTCGGCGAGGTGACTGTCGGGCACCGGCGTGATCCGCAGCAGCGCGCGCCACAGCGGGTCCAGGACCGGCCCGTACTCCTGGGCATCCGCGCGGTCGGCGACCATCAGCAGATGCACGCCGACCGCCGGGCCCTCGTCGGCCAGATAGCGCAGCTGGTTGACGGCGCGGTCGTCGAAGCCGTGCGGGAAGTCATGAACGATCAAGAGCTGGCTGCCCAGGTCCATGTCCTCGGGCAGGGAGTCCACGGCGCCGCTGCGGACCGCCATCTGCACCAGCTCCACGCGCCGGGTCAGGGCGGCCAGCACCGCGGTGACGCCCTCCGTGCCGGCCGCGGGCGGCTGCCGCAGCGCGCCGGACTCGGTCAGCGGGGCGAGCGCGGGCGCCGCCGCACCGGCCGGGTCGATGACGTGGACCGCGAACTCCTCGGGCGGGTGGACCGCCAGCAGCCGCACCGCGATCGCGACGGCGGTGTCCATGGCGAGCCGGCGCACTTCGGAACCGCTCAGCAGCGTGGCCGCATCGCCCGCTGCCCGGCCGCTGTCGATCCACAGCCCGCGGTCCAGGGGGAGGCGTACGAGCATGGGGATGCGCAGGTCCATGCGCTCGGGCAGATGCAGATCGCCCAGGCGCAGCGCGGCCGGGGGCTCCTCGGGGAGGGTGTGGCGCTGCCAGACCGGGCTGTCCCAGCGGGCCAGGGAGGGCGGCAGCGCGGGCTCCACGACGGCGGCTTCGGCGGCGAGCTGGGCCAGGTCGCGGTCCAGGACCTCGCGGGCCTGGGCGACCAGGCGGGTGTGCTTGTCGTGGGCCTCGGCGCGGGCGGCGTCGGCTGCGGGGCCGAAGCGGGTGTGCGGGTCGGCGAGCGCCTCGTCCAGCTCGCGCTCCAGGCGCGACTCGGCGAAGTCGGCGGCGCTGCGGTAGGCGGCGGTGGTGCGGGCCAGGTCCTCGAACATGCCCCAGACCTGGTTGTAGAGCCGCTCCTCCATGGTCCGGCCCTCGGCGTCGCCCGCGACGGGCTGGTGGCCGCCGGGCGGCGGGGCGGGCGCCTGCGAGACGGGGACGGCGGGGGCACGGCCGGGGTGGCGGTAGTCGATGCCGCTTCGCGAAGCAGCGGGAGCCGCGGCGCCGGTGGCGGCCGTCGCTCCGGTGGCGGGCCGGGCCGGGTCGCTGCCGCCGACGGCAGCCGTCCGCAGGGGGCGCTCGCCCTCGGCCGTACGGGGCGGGGCGGCGACCGAGCGCGCGGCGCCGCGTACCACCTCGTCCTCGATGGCGGCGGCCAGGCGGGCGGCGTCCGGCAGCCCCTGGTCGTGCAGCATCGCGGCCAGGCCGCCCGCGTACCCCTGGCCGATCGCGCGGACCTTCCAGGCGCCCTGGCGGCGGTACAACTCCAGGGCCACCACGGCGGATTCGGAGCCGAGGTCGGTGATGGTGTAGCCGGCGACGGCGGTGCCGTCCAGGCCCGTGACGGCGATACGGGGCGCGGGCAGGGCGCCGAAGCGCACCGGGCCGCTGGTGCCCGACGGCAGCGCCAGCAGCACGCTCACGCGGTGCACCGCGGCGGGCAGCGCCTGGAGGTCCAGGGCGAGCCGGTGGTCGGCGGCGGCCTGCCGGGGCACTTCGATGCCGGTCAGCCGGGGCGCACCGGGGTGGGCCACCGCGTCGGCGTCGGGCAGCCTGCCCTGCTCGTCGCCGAGCGTGACACCTGCCACGACGGGACCGCCCGCCGAGATCCGGATCTCCAAACGGGTCCGGTCCAATGGATGGTTCTGTCCCCGGACCAACTCGGCCGTCATCGTCGTCTCCCCCTGTGGTGTTCTGTACGCCGCTCGGCGCGGCCGCCGGGGCTGCGTGTGCGCCCCGGCGGACCGCCGTGTGCCGGCCGCTGTGCTTAAAGGTGCGGCAGGATCGCCGGGACCACGTCCTGGAAGGTCCGGCCGACCGAGGGCTCGCCGATGGCGGTCATCTGCCAGCCCGCGCCGCTGCGGTGCACCTTGGTCATGATCTGCGCGGTGTAGTTGCCGCCGCCGGTGAGGGTGTAGCGGGCCAGCTCCTGGCCGGTGTTCTCGTCGACGAGGCGGCAGAAGGCGTCCTGCACCTCTTCGAAGGTCTGGCCGGTGAAGGAGTTGACGGTGAACACGATCGTGTCGACGTGCACCGGCACCCGGGCCAGATCGACCAGGATCGCCTCGTCGTCGCCGCCCTGTCCGGCGCCGCCGACCAGGTTGTCGCCGGTGTGCCGCACCGAGCCGTCGTCGCTGACCAGGTGCTGGAAGAAGACCACGTCCACCGGCTGCTTGTCGGCGAACAGCACGGCCGAGGCGTCCAGGTCGATCTCGCGGGTGCGCGAACCGAACAGGCCCCGGCGGCGGGCGGAGCGCCAGCCCAGGCCCATCCGCACCGCGGTCAGGCTCCCCCCGCCGGACTTCTCCAGGCTGATGCCCTGACCCTTCGACAAGTTGACCGACACGGCCGTCCCCTGCTTCCTCGCTCGTGATCCCCTGGCCGCCTTGCCGGCGGCCCCACTCGACCCTATGCACCGGGGCGGGCGGCCGGCGCACCCACCCCGCTTTTTGTGGCATTCCTGCAACACAGCCTGCCGTGTCCGTACCTGCGGCGGTACGGTGCGCGGGCCCCCCGTGACAGCTGTGTCAGCGCAGCCCCGCCTCCCGCATGTGCCGCAGCTCCTTCTTCAGCTCGCCGACCTCGTCGCGCAGCCGGGCGGCGACCTCGAACTGCAGCTCGGCGGCGGCCGCGCGCATCCGGTCGGTCATCTCCTCGATCAGCTCGGCGAGTTCGGCGGCGGGGCGGTCCGTGGGGGTGGCTTTCGCCTTGCCCTTGGCGCCCTTGGCGGACGTTGCCGCCTTGCCGCCGAGCGCGGGGACCGGGGCCTTGCCCTTGGCGCCCTTGTCCTGCTTGCCGTCGGCCGCCTTGCGGTAGCCGGAGCCCAGCAGCTCCTGGGTGTCGATCTCCTCGCGCGCGATGGTCGCGACGATGTCGCCGATCTTCTTGCGCAGCGGCTGCGGGTCGATGCCGTGGGCCTTGTTGTAGGCGAGCTGCTTGTCGCGGCGGCGGTTGGTCTCGTCGATGGCCTTGGCCATGGCCGGGGTGATCTTGTCGGCGTACATGTGCACCTGGCCGGAGACGTTGCGGGCCGCGCGGCCGATCGTCTGGATCAGCGAGGTGCCGGACCGCAGGAAGCCCTCCTTGTCGGCGTCCAGGATCGCCACCAGGGAGACCTCGGGCAGGTCCAGGCCCTCGCGCAGGAGGTTGATGCCGACCAGGACGTCGTACTCGCCGGCCCGCAGCTCGCGCAGCAGCTCCACCCGGCGCAGGGTGTCCACGTCGCTGTGCAGGTAGCGGACCTGGATGCCCAGCTCCAGGAAGTAGTCGGTGAGGTCCTCGGCCATCTTCTTGGTGAGGGTGGTGACCAGGACGCGCTCGTCCTTGTCCGTGCGCGTACGGATCTCGTGCACCAGGTCGTCGATCTGGCCCTCGGTGGGCTTGACCACGACCTCCGGGTCCACCAGGCCGGTCGGCCGGATGATCTGCTCCACGAAGCCGTCGCCGCGGGAGAGTTCGTACTGGCCGGGGGTGGCGGAGAGGTAGACGCTCTGGCCGATGCGCTCCTGGAACTCCTCCCACTTCAGCGGGCGGTTGTCCAGCGCGGAGGGCAGCCGGAAGCCGTGCTCGACCAGGGTGCGCTTGCGCGAGGCGTCGCCCTCGTACATCGCGCCGATCTGCGGGACCGTGACATGCGACTCGTCGATGACCAGCAGGAAGTCGTCGGGGAAGTAGTCCAGGAGGGTGTTGGGCGGGGAGCCGGGCTCGCGGTCGTCGAAGTGCATGGAGTAGTTCTCGATGCCGGAGCAGGTGCCGATCTGGCGCAGCATCTCGATGTCGTACGTCGTGCGCATGCGCAGCCGCTGGGCCTCCAGGTGCTTGCCCTGCTTCTCCATCGTGGCGAGGCTGTCGGCGAGTTCGGCCTCGATGCCGGAGATGGCCTTCTCCATGCGCTCGGGGCCTGCGACGTAGTGGCTGGCGGGGAAGACGTACAGCTGCTGGTCGTCGCTGATGACCTCGCCGGTGAGCGGGTGGAGCGTGGACAGCGCCTCGATCTCGTCGCCGAACATCTCGATGCGCACGGCGAGTTCCTCGTAGACCGGGAAGATCTCGATGGTGTCGCCGCGCACCCGGAAGGTGCCGCGGGTGAACGCGAGGTCGTTGCGGGTGTACTGGATGTCCACGAAGCGGCGCAGCAGCTGGTCGCGGTCGATCTCCTCGCCGACCTTGAGCGTCACCATGCGGTCGACGTACTCCTGGGGCGTGCCCAGGCCGTAGATGCAGGACACGGAGGCGACCACGACCACGTCACGGCGGGTGAGCAGCGAATTCGTCGCGGAGTGGCGCAGCCGCTCGACCTCCTCGTTGATGGAGGAGTCCTTCTCGATGTACGTATCGGACTGCGGGACGTACGCCTCGGGCTGGTAGTAGTCGTAGTAGGAGACGAAGTACTCGACGGCGTTGTTGGGCAGCAGTTCGCGGAACTCGTTGGCGAGCTGGGCCGCGAGGGTCTTGTTGGGCGCCATGACGAGGGTGGGGCGCTGCAGCTTCTCGATCATCCACGCGGTGGTCGCCGACTTGCCGGTGCCGGTCGCGCCCAGCAGGACGACATCCTTCTCACCGCCGCGGATGCGTCGCTCCAGCTCGGCGATGGCCGCCGGCTGGTCGCCGCTGGGCTGGTACGGGCTGACGACCTCGAAGGGCGCCACCGTGCGTTCGATCTTTGATACGGGCCGCATGTGGTCCACCGTACGACCCGCCACTGACAACCGGGCCCCTCAACGCTGCGACCTGCGGTGACGCTCGGTGACGCGGGGGCGTCCACAGGGTGTCCGCACGCCGTCGTACAGGCCTGTGCGAGATGAATTCCGCGGCGGCGCCGATTGCGCAAGGCCGGATCAGGACAGAGCACCGTCAGGAGCGATCCTCCGGCCACCGGGCGGGAAAGCCGGGGCCCGGGGGCTTGCACCGGGCCGGGACCGCATGTCCGTTGCGCGGGCCGAGGGGGACAACCCGGCCCATCGGCATCCAAACATGGGGCAGAGGCCACTTCTCGTTCAATAGCTGTCCATCCCGCGCCTGTCTTCCGGTACGCCGCAACTGCGACCCTCTGCCCGTCCGCCGCCCGTGCACCACGTCATGAGGAGCCTGTATGCGTGTCCGTTCCGCCGCAGCCGTCACCGGTACGCTCGTGGGCCTGTCCGCGCTCTTCCTCCCCGCAACAGCGGCCGCGACCACGACCACGGCAGACACAACCAGGGCCACTGCCGCGGCCGGTCAGCACAAGACGGTGGTCGTCGCCCACCGGGGCGCCTCCGCCTACGCCCCCGAGAACACCCTCGCCGCCGTCGACGCGGCCGACAGACTCGGTTTCGCCTGGGTGGAGAACGACGTCCAGCGCACCAAGGACGGCGAGTTGGTCATCATGCACGACCCGACGCTCGCCCGGACGACCGATGTCGAGCGGGTCTTCCCCGGCCGCGCCCCCTGGAACGTCTCCGACTTCACCCTGGAGGAGATCGAAAAGCTGGACGCGGGCAGCTGGTTCAGCGCCAAGTACGCCGGTGAGCGGGTGCCCACCCTTGAGGACTACATGGACGCCGTCGAGGACAACGGCCAGAAGCTGCTGATGGAGATCAAGAAGCCGGAGCTGTATCCGGGCATCGAGCGGCAGACGCTCAGGGAACTGCGGCGCCAGGGCTGGCTGGACCGCCAGCACGTCAAGCGCCGGCTGGTCATCCAGAGCTTCAGCGCCGACTCGGTCAAGAAGGTCCACGCGCTGCGCAGTGACATCAAGACGGGCTTCCTGGGCACCCCCGACGTCGCGGACCTGCCCGCGTACGCGAAGTTCGCCGACCAGATCAACCCCAACCACACCACCATCGACGCCGGTTACATCGCCGCCGTCAAGAAGGTGCGGGGCGCGCACGGCCGCCCGCTGGAGGCCTACGCCTGGACCGTGGACAGCGGGCCCAGGGCGCTCCAGGTCGCGCGGATGGGCGTCACCGGCATCATCAGCAACAAGCCGGACGTCGTACGGGACGCGCTCAGGGACGCGAAGTAGTCCCGGGCGCTCCGGGCCCGGCCGCAGCGGTGCGCGTGCGCGTGCGGGTTCGTACGCCTCGTACGGGTGCGTACGCCTCGTACGGGTCACCCGCCTCGTACGGGTACGTCCGCGGGCCGGGCGCGGGGCGTTGTCAGTGGCGGGTCCTACTCTGAATCCGTGACGAATTCACAGGGGTCGCCGGGGCCCGAAAGCCCTGCCCGGCCGGACAGCGCGGAGACTCAGCAACGGCGCGAGTGGGCCTGGCGGGTGCTGGAGACCCCCATCGGCCCGCTGCTGCTCGCGGCGACCCAAGAAGGCCTGGTGCAGGTCGGCTTCCACAGCGATGCGAGGACGACCCGCCGGGCCCTGGCGCGCCTCACCCAGATCTTCGGCGGTGAACCGCTGCCCGGTATACCCCACTTGACCACGGCCGTGACGGAACTGACCGCGTACTTCGCCGGTGAACTGCACGACTTCAGCGTGCCGTTGGACTGGTCGCTGTCCTCGGGGTTCAACCAGCGCGTGCTGCGCGAGCTGGCGGCGCATGTCCCCTACGGCAGCGTGGTCGGCTATCAGGACCTGGCCGACCGGGTCGGCGAACCGGGCGCCGCCCGCGCGGTCGGCGCGGCCATGGGCTCCAACCCCCTTCCCATCGTGGTCGCCTGCCATCGCGTGGTGGCCAGCGACGGCGGGATCGGCGGCTTCGGCGGCGGTCTGGAGACCAAGCGCCGACTGCTGGCCCTGGAGGGCGTCCTCCCCGAACCTCTCTTCTGAGCCCGCCTGAGCCCGCCGCGGCCCGAGTGACCCCGTACGAAAGGCACCCCAGCATGCCCCGCCATATCGCCCTGCTCCGCGGCATCAACGTCGGCGGCCACCGGAGGTTCCCCCTGGCCCGCCAGCGCGAGGTGGCGCAGTCCCTCGGCCTCAAGGACGTCACCGTCCTCCTGCAGACCGGCAACATCGTCTTCGCCGACCCCGGGATGCCGCCGGAGGAGACCGCCCGCGCCCTGGAGGCGCGGATCGCCGCCGAGATGGGCTTCGAGGTCCCCGTCATGGTCCGCACCCGCGACGAACTGGCCGCCACCGTCGCCGCCAACCCCTTTCCGCAGGCCGTGGCGGACCCCAAGTCCCTGCACGTCACGTTCCTGTCCGAGGCGCCGCGGGACACCTCCGGGCTGGACAGCCTGGATCTGGCGTCCTACGCACCGGACCAATTCCGGCTGGCCGGCCGCGAGTTGTACCTGTGGTGCCCGGACGGCATCGGCCGCTCCAAGCTCGCCGTGGCGCTGACCAACGCCTCCGTACGGCTCGGCGGCACGGCCACGGCGCGCAACTGGAACACCGTCTCCAAGCTGCTGGCGCTGGCGGACGCCTGAGGCGGCGACGGCGGGGCGGGCACGGCGCGGCGCGGGCCGGGGCAGCCCCGGGCCGGGCTCAGTGCAGTGAGACGTCGGCGGCCCCGGCCGCGAAGCGGGTGAAGCGCACCCGCAGCCCCGCCCGCTGCGGCGCGCAGCAGTAGGGGCCCGCGGTGGCGTGCGCGTTTGGTGCCAGCGGGGCCAGCCGTACCGTGCGCCACGGTTCGTGCTCGCGCCGCGCCCGTACGGTCAGCGCGTCCCCGGCCCGGCTGACGCGCACGGTGACCTCGCGCCCCGCCCACTGCGGCACCGGCGCCAGCGACCAGTCCGAGCACCCGTGGGTGACCACCGCGCCCAGCTGCGGCACGCCGTCGCTCATCTCCACCCCGGCCTTGACCCAGGTGCGTTCGTCCACCCGCACCATCGCCCCTGCCTGGTCGTACAGCTCCTCGAAGGCGGCGACGAAGGACACCTCGACCGCCGTGCCCGACGGGAACGGCACCAGCAGGGCGTGGCCGCTGTCCCGCACGAAGCCGTAGCCGGTCCGCCGCCAGAAGTCGCTCCCGCGGGCCGCCGTGACGCTCAACCCGCCGCCGGTGCGCCGCACTTCGAGCGGCGGGTTCAGCCACTGCCCCGCGTCCCAGCCGAGGTCCGTCATCGCGCCGTCCATCCCGCCCCTTCCTCGCTCCCCGGCCCTGCCCCCGTCCCGGTCGGCGCGCTCAGCGCCAGCCGTAGCACTCCCGCAGCCGCCCCACCACCAGGTCGAAGCGCGGCCGGTCCAGGGCGCAGGCCTCGCGCCGCATGCCGTCCGGGTGCACCCGCAGCACCCGGTCCAGGCCGACCCAGGAGTCGCGTCCCGCGCTGTCCCACGGCCCGGCGCCGATCCCGACCCACTCGCGGTCGTGGTCGTGGCGCTTGCTGGAGAGTTGTACGGCCAGCAGGGTGCCCAACTGCTCGCGGGCCACGACCAGTACGGGCCGGTCCTTGCCGCGGCCGTCGTTCTCCTCGTACGGGACCCAGGTCCACACGATCTCGCCGGGGTCCGGGTCGCCGTCGGGGTCGGGCGCGTAGGAGGTGCGCACCGGGCCGACCTCGTGCGGGCGGGCCTCCACGGTCGCGGCGGGCCCGTGGCTTCCGGGCCGCGCCAGGTCTCCGTCGTGCCCGTTCCGTCCGTCTCGTTCATCGAAAGGCGTGCTCACGCGCTCACGCTAACCGGCGGGGCCGGGCGGCGGCGAGGGCGACACCCGCCGCTCGCGCGCAGGGCCGCGCGGGGCCCGACGGGCCGCCGTCCACGGCCGGTTGTCAGTGGTCACCCCTACCGTTTTCAGCAGGGGGCGACCACAGGGGCCGCCCGGGGAGGGGCCCGCCATGTCCGAGGCCGACGGGACGACGTATCCGGCGCTGTCCGAAGGAGGGGGCAGGCACATGGGACGAGTGGGGCGACCGGCGGGCGGGTCAGGCCGCGTCCTGGGCCAGGCCGCTCCAGGCCGGGCGGCGCGGGTCGTCCGCGCGGACCACGACGTCGGCGGCCTCCTCTGGCCGCACCTCGTCCTCGTAGCGGGCGAACGCCGGCAGCGTCCACCGCTCCTCCTGGGGCATGCGCCGGGCCAGCGCGGCGGGCGACAGCTTCAGGTGCACGCTCAGATCGAAGGGGAACCACTGCCCGAGCAGCAGCGGGCCGTGCAGCACCAGCACTCCGCCGGGCGGGAGATGGACGTACGGGCTGCGGGTGGCCCGGTCCTTCTGCGCGTCCCACAGGTCGGGCAGCACCCGGCCGGTGCCGCCCGGGTCCAGCGGGGTGAGCACCTCACGCCACAGCGCGCCCCGGTCGAACCACTGCGAGTAGTACGCGTCGGGGTCCTCGCGTCCGTACTCCAGGCGCAGCGAGGCGGGGCGCAGGAACCCGAAGGCCCCGGCCGTGCGGACGAAGCGCCCGCGCAGCCGCAGGGCCTCGGCGAGGCGGTGGGCCGTCTCGCCGGGCCGGGCGGCGGGGGCACCGTCGACCGCCACGCGCAGCCAGGGGCTGCCGTCGTGTGCCCGTGCCCCGGCGAGGTGCCCGGCGAGGGCGTCGGTCAGTTTCTCCCAGGTGATCGCTTCCAGCCGCACGGGGTCATTGTGCCGCGTGCGGCGGCCGGGGCGGCGGGGAGCCCAGGGTGAGGCGGGAGACCGTACCGGCCTGGATGACCGGGCCGTGCTGGACGCCGCCGCTGATGCTGTTGTGCACGCCGCCCGCGGCGCGCGCCCGGCTCCCGGGCTCCAGTTCGTCCAGGAGTTCCCGGAGTTCGGCCGCCGCCGCGGGGTCCTCGCGCAGCACCCGGCGCAGCCTGCCCCGCCAGGCCGCCTCGACGTCCCCGGCGGCCGCGCTGTCGCCTTCGTCGCGTGCCGCGACCAGGTCCACGCGGGAGGCGTCCAGTGCCGCGCCGACCTCCTCGGGACCGTCCTCCCGCGCGCCGCGGCGCGAGAAGAAGGCGGTGATCCGCTCCTTGGCCTGGGTCCAGCCGTCCGTGGCCATCAGTGTCACCAGCGTCGTCGCCCCCGAAGTGGCCAGCGCCGTCAACTCCGCTTCCATACAGCCCCCTTGGCCGTGTCCGCAACCATGGCCGCGCTCGCGGCGCCGCCGCCTCCCCCGCCCGCCGGACGGTGTCGCTGCCACGCCGGGCGGTGTGGCAGCCACCCTAGGGCGCAACCGCCCCCGCGTGTCACATGGCGGACCAGTCGGCCCCGTGCAGGCTGATCTTGGCCGCCGCTTCCTTCGTCGCCTCGATGACGCTCTCCGGCACCGTCGGCATGACGGACTTGAGCTTGAGGAGCAGCACGGCTCCCATGATGGCGCCGTCCCACACGATGGGGGCCGCGCAGGAGTTCCAGCCCGCCATGCACTCCTCCTGCCCCAGCGCGTACCCCAGGTCGCGGACCTCGTCCAAGGAGGCCAGCAGGGTCTCCTTGTCCCGCAGCGCACCCGGACCCGCGTGCTCGGGCACGGGCTCGGCGAGGACCCGCTGCTGCACCACCTCGGGCAGATACGCCAGGATCGTGCGGCCCGAGGCGCCGGTGCGCAGGGAGCGCGTCACCGACAGCACGTCCCGCGTCGTCATGCCCAGTTCGGCGAGGTCGGAGTCGCCCACGGCCATGTCGACGCACTGCCGCTGGGCGCCGGCGAACGGCGCCACCATGTAGAGGAAGGCGAGCCCGCCGTCGGTGGCGGTGCGCAGCTCCTGCAGGACCGTCTGCGCCGTCTGGCCGTCGAGCCGGTAGTCGAGCGCGGTGAACGCCAACTGCTGGGCGGCGGAGGTCCGCAGGCGGTACATGCCCCGGTCCACCCGCTCGAATATGCGCTGGTAGATGCCGGACTGCAGGATGCGGTAGACGACGGAGTCGTCCAGGCCGGTGTACTCGGCCACCTCACCGGGCCCGTGGGCGGATCCGCCGAGCTCGGCGAAGGCCGCCTGGACGAGGAAGACCCGCTCGGCGTGACTGGTACCCGCTGTGTTGGTGCTGTTGCGCATGTGTGCTGTCTCCCTGGCAGTCATGCGCGCCCGGAGGCGCCTGGAATTACCCGTGCGGTGCGGTGGTCCGCCGCCCCGCTGATCGGTCCCCCGCGTGTCCCCGTGGGTCCTGGTCAGTCCTGGTGAGCCCTGGTCGGTCCTGGTCGGCCCGTTCGTGTTCGGTCTGGTCCTGGTCCGCCCGGTCCTGATCGAGTCTGGTCCGCCGAGTCCTGATAGAGCCTGCGCCGTCCGGTCCCGGTCGGGCCTGCGTGACGCTCGCCTTCCCCGGCCCTGCGTCACGCCCGTCGTCCCCGTGCCCCGTACCCCGCGGGCCGCCCGCTCCGCGCGGGCGGCCGCGCGGTTTACCGGCTCACCGGGCGACATCCAGGGCGAGTTTGCCGATCTGGGCGCGTGCCGCCAAGTCGCGGTGGGCCTGTGCGGCCTCGCCCAGCGCGTAGGTCTTGCCCAGGAGCGGCTTGAGCGAGCCGGAACGGACCCCCTCGAACAGCGCCTTCATGGAGGTGGGCAGGGCGCTGCGGTCCGCGTACAGCTGGGGGAGCCAGAACCCCGAGAGCGTGATGGAACGTTCCATCAGGGTCCTGGTCGACACGGTGGCCAGCTCGCCGCCCGCGTACCCGTACACCGCCAGGCGCCCGCGCGGGGCGACGGCGGCCAGGGTGCGGTCGAAGGTGGCGCCGCCGGTCATCTCCAGGGCCGCCTGGACGGGGCCGCCCGCCGCGTCCAGGATGCGCTCGGCGAGGTCCTCGGCGGTGGAGTCCACGGCCGCGTACGCCCCGAGCTCCATGGCCGTACGACACTTCTCGGGGCTCCCGGCGAGCGCGACGACCCGGGCGCCGGCGTGCGCGGCGAGCTGGACGGCCAGCGAGCCCAGGCCGCCCGCCGCGGCGGGGACGACCACCGTCTCGCCCTCGGTGATCCGCAGCGAGGTGAACAGCAGGTGCCAGGCGCTGTTGCCCTGCAGGGCGAGGGCCACGGCGTGGTCGTCGGAGATGTCGTCGGGCACGTCCCACAGGACGCGGCGGTGCAGCAGCGCCTTGTGCGCGTACCCGCCGCCGCGGGTCAGGCCGACGACGCGGCGGCCGCCGTCCACGGTCCCCACGATCTCGTTGCCGGGGATGTACGGCAGCTCGACGGGCGCGAGGTAGGAGTCCCCCCTGACGTGCACATCCGCGTAGTTGACGCCCGCGCGGGCCACCTCGACCAGGAGGTGAGCGCCGCGCGGCTCGGGGTCGGGGACCTCTTCGAGCCGCAGCACCTCCGGGCCGCCGAACTCCCGCATGACTATCGCGTGCACACTTCTCCCTTTGACGTAACGGATCTGGAGGTACCGGAGGTAACGGACTTGGATGTAACCGGCATCGACATGACGGACTCGGATGTGACGGACTTACAGGTTCTGTGCCCGCACAGCGTAGGCACGGTGATGCTCTATGTGTCGCCCCGCATAGATTTCACGCCAACCCTCGCACCAGCACTGGCCTCCGCTTTCTCACATACTGAGATACCCGACCCCCCTTTCTCTTTGGGCGAGAAATGACAGGCCCGAGCGCCTCCCCCGGCAGTAATTTGCCCTAAATATGGCCGATTTGACACCGTCAGACGGAATCCGCGCGTCAGCCCCGCCTCTCAGGTACCAGAAGTGATCGCCGCGCCCTACCATCCCCGGAAAGGCTGGCGGTAAAGCGGCACGGTCCGGGCAGCAGCCCGGGACGGTGGCGCAGGACGCGGCCTGGAGCGCGGCTCAGGGGGAACAGCGTGGTCAAGAACACGGGGGACGGCACGGCGGGCTTCTTCGCCGTGATGCCGGAACGGCGGACGATCCGGGTCTTTCCCCGGGGGTCCCCCTCGCCCCACCGCCGGGCGTACGCCCCGCAATCAGGCCCGAGCATCCGCCACGCCCAGAAGAAGGCCGCCCATGAACCCGTCGAGCAGTTCACCCGGTTCGAGCCGTAACAGCCGCACCAGCCGTACCAGCAGCGGACAGACGCTCCGGATCCCCCGACCCCACCTCGCCGTGGTCCTCGGCGGCGGCCTCGCCGGCATGCTGACCGCCGCCGCCCTCTCGGAGAAGGCCGAGGTCATCGTCGTCGAACGGGACCGGCTGCCCGCCACGGCCGCTCCCCGCAAGGGACTTCCGCAGGCCCAGCACGCCCACTTCCTGTGGTCCGGCGGCGCGCGCGCCATCGAGCGGCTGGTGCCCGGCACCGCCCGGGAGCTGCTGACCAACGGCGCGCACCGCATCGCGCTGCCCACGGGGCTGGTCAGCCTCGCGGCACAGGGCTGGATCCGCCGCTGGCCCGAGACCCAGTTCCTGGTGGCCTGCTCGCGCGACCTGCTCGACCAGGTCGTACGGCGGCGGGTACTGGCGCAGCCCGGCATCACCGTGCTCCAGAGGTCCGCGGTCGAGGGGCTGGCGGGCACGTCCAAGCACGTCACCGGGGTGTTCGTACGCGACCTGACCACCGGCGCCGTGAGCCGCCTGGACGCCGACCTCGTCGTGGACACCACCGGTCAGGCCTCCGAGGCGCCGCGCTGGCTCACCGACCTCGGCCTGCCCGCCGTACGCGAGGAGGTCATGGACTCCGGGCGGGCCTACGCCAGCCGGATCTACCGGGCGCCCGTCGGCACCGAGAACTACCCCGTCGTACAGGTGCATGCGGATCCGAGCCGGCCCGTGCCCGGGCAGACGGCGACGCTGGTGCCCATCGAGGGGCAGCGCTGGCTGGTGACCGTCTCCGGTACGCGGGGCGGGCAGCCGATGAAGGACGGCGACCGGTTCGTGTCCTTCGCGCGCCAGGTGCGCCATCCCGTCGTCGGCGATCTCATCGCCGCCGCCGAGCCGCTCAGCGACGTCCGGCTCACCCGCGGCATCGTGGAGCGCCGCCGCCACTTCGAGCAGTTGAAGTCGTGGCCCACCGGCTTCGTCGTCCTCGGCGACGCGGTCGCCACCTACAACCCCGTCTACGCACAGGGCATGTCGGTGGCCGCGCACAGCGTCGCCGCGCTGCGGGGCGCGGTGCGCTCGCGCGGACTGGACGACCCGGGCCTGGCGCGCGCCCTCCAGCGGTCCATCGGCCGTATGGTGCAGGTCCCGTGGGAGCTGACCACCGGCCAGGACGTCCACTACCCCGGCGCCGCGGGACCGCGCCCGACCGCCGCCACCCAGCTGCTGCAGGGCTACTTCGACCGCGTCGTGACCACCGCCGCCGGACGCCCCTCCACCGCCCGCGCCCTCTTCGAGGTCCTGACCCTCTCCGCCCCCGTCAGCCGCCTCCTGCGCCCCTCGGTCGCCCTCGGCGCCCTCCTGGGCCCCGGCCGCACCCCCCTCATCAACCCCCCGCTCACCACCTCTGAACGGTCCTCCAGCCCCCTCCGCCCCACACCGGTACCGTCGTCGTCCGCCGCGTCGACACACCAGATATGAGCCGGGGGCGAGCCCGCCCCTGACGGCGCGGGCCGAGGGCGAGGCGGCCGGGGGCCCAGCGCGGGCCGGGCTCCCGGCTGCCTCAACGGCCCCCGTCCAACCACTGCGGCGGTACGGCGCAGCCGCGGGGAGCCACGACAAGTGCGTACCGGGGCAGCGGGTGTACCCGAACCGCGCCCGGGTGCACTGCCTCAACGGCGCCCGTCCAGCTACCGAGGGCGATACGGGCGGCCGCCGCGAGCAGCGCCATGTAAGTACGGGACGGCGCTTGCGTGCCCAGGGCGCGTCGGGGCGTCGCCTCAACGGCCCCTCGGGCGAAGGGCGGTGAGGCGGTACGGGGCGGGTGCGGGCAGTGGCGGCGGGGCCGGGTGCAGCGGCGGGGCGGTGTGGGGGCATGCGAGTGCCCGCGTGATCAGGCGTGTTGGTCCAGTAGGCGTCGGGCCAGGGCCAGGTGGTCGGAGGGGCGGCGGCCGGGGGTGGGGGCCTGGGTGCGGTGGCTGGGGGTGCGTTCGATGAGGGTGGTGCCGCTCTCGGCTTCGAGGACGGGGGCGTAACCGGCGGCGCGGAGGGCGGCGAGCGTGGCGTCGGGGTCCTGGGCGCTGATGAGGACGGTGGGGGCGACGGCGCGCAGGCCGAGGGGGCGCAGCGCGTGGTGGGCGACCAGCTCCCGTACGAGCGCCTCGTCGTCGGAGCGGATGCAGCAGGCGGTGCGTACGACGCGTACCCGGCCGTGCGTACGGGCCGTGTCCTTGATCAGGTACGTGAGGGGGTGCGGCAGGGGGCCGGTGGCGGAGGCCGCGGCGAGGTCCGCGAGGAGGGTGTCGGGGGTGTGCCCGGCGTCCAGGGCGCGGCGCACGGAGGCGGGGGTGAAGCGCCAGGTGATGGCCTGATCCTCGGATTCGCGGTCGGCGGCGAGGGCGAGCAGGCCGGTCAGCGCGGCCGAGGGCGCACCGGGGACGACGGCCGTCAAGTCGGTCTGGAAGAGGGCCTGTTGGAGGGGTGGCGGGAGGATGTCGCGCAGTGGTGCCGCCAGTGCGGCGGGGTCGTCGGGGGCGGCGGCGAGCAGCGCGTGCCCCAGCGGGGTGAGGGTGTCGTGGGCGACGAGGCCGAGGAACGCGGCCTCCTGGAGGGTGTGGGCGGCCCTTTCGTGGCTCAGGGGCTGGTCCGCCAGGGCCAGGGGGCGGTGCCAGGCCGCGGAGTCCAGTACGGGGTCGAGCGCCGTGAGGGTCGGGGCGCCGGGGGCCGGGAGGGGCGTTCCCGTACCGGCGGGCAGGTCGGCCAGGGCTGCCAGCAGGGCGTGGCGCAGCGCCGGGGCGTAACGGTCCTCGCCGCGTACCAGCGCCGTGGGGGTCTGGCCGAAGGGCGTGTGGGTGGGGATGGACCACAGGCCCGCCCATGCGGCCAGGACGGGGGCCAGGCGCTCGGCGGGCGAAAGGTCCAGCCACTGGTCGTAGGCGCCGGTGGGCAGGGCGGTGGTGCCGGAGGGGGTGCGGGTCAGGGCGATCAGGCCCGCGGCGAGGCCGAGGTCGAGCAGCAGCCGGGTGTGCGGCTCGCTCGCGCCGGACGCCTTGGCCAGGCGCTTGATCTCCCGTACGGCCAGGCCACCGGTCTTGCGCAGGGCGGCGGGCTGCTCGGCAAGGGCGGCGAGCAGCCGGTCCACCGCTGCGGCGAAGGCGGTGGCGGCGGCCTGCGCCTCGGAGCGCAGCGCCGCGGCGTCGGCCTGGTCCGGATGCGGGGCGGGGCAGGGGGCGGCGGGGGTGAACGGACCGAGGTCGTGCGCGGCGAGGAGCTGCGGCGCGCGCGGCGGCACGACGATGTGGCCGTCCTCGGTGACGGCCGCGAGACCGTCCTCGCACAGGTCGTGCAGGGCCGCGGCGGCGCAGTCACGGGCAGGGCCGGGGGCGTCGGTGCCGAGGGCCGCGTGGATCTCCTCGACGGGGACGGGCGCGGTGGCCAGGTCGGGGAAGGACAGCCGGTGCGCCATCAGCGACTGGTAGTCGGCTCCGGGGGCGGGCGCGGCGGGGCCCGCGGCGCCGCTGCGGGCGGCGGCCTGGCTGAGGCCGGCGGCGGTGGCCAGGACCTTCAGCCGGGGGTGGTCGAGGTGCAGTACGAGGTGATGGAGGGCCTCGTAGGACCACAACGCGGCGGCCAGCCCGCGGAGTTGGGTGGCAGCGGGCCGGCGGGAGAGCGGCTCCGCGTGCCGGGTGAGGAGTGCGGCGAGCTGCTCGGGCGTGCGCCGCGCGAGGAATCGGGTGAGTGTGTCCAGGCCTTCCACGGTGACGACCCTAATCACTGCGCGAGGCGGGCGGTGAGGGTGGTCAGCGCGACCACGGGATCGGGGTCGGCGGCGCCGGCCGGCCACCAGTCGTCACGGCCGGGGTCCGATTCGTACGGATACCAGCGGCCGTCGTGCCCGAAGCGCAGCTGTACGCCGCCGTCGGGAGCGGTGAGGTGATTGTGGCGAGGCCGCAGGAGCGGCAGCCCGGCGGCGGTCAGCGCACCCCGCGCACGGTCGAAGTCGCCCGCGGGAGGGTTCCACGTGACCTCGAGAACGCCGAGCCCCTCGCTTCCTCCCTGCCGCCACGCGGCAACGGCCCGAGCCACCTCCGCTGCGCTACGGCCGGTCGCCTCGGCGATGTCCCGGTACAGCGCGCGGGTCGTGGACGTCAGCCCGGCGGTGGGGTGCGCACCGGCGGCGAGACGGATGGCGTCCTGCCACAGGTCAAGGACGGGGAAGAGGGCCTCGGCCGCCGGAGAGAAGGCGGGATCGGGGGTGACTGGGGCCGGAGTGCTTGGGGCGGGGGCGGTTGGGGCGGGGGTGGTTTGGTCGAGCGCGGGTCGGTCGGGCACAGGCCGGTCGGACGCAGGTCGCTCGGACGCAGGTCGCTCGGACGCAGGTCGCTCGGACGCAGGTCGCTCGGACGCAGGTCGTTCGGCCGCTGTCAGAGCGTCCTTGTCGGGCGCCTGGGCTCGCGGGGCGGTGTCGGGTCGGCTGGGCGGGTGGACGGCGGTCAGGTAGGCGTGGGCGCGGGTCACGGCGTCGGCGGCGAGGAATGCCACGGAGGTGGAGTCCACGGGCAGTCCGTCGGATTCGGGCAGAGACGGGGGATGCCCGGGGGTGGCGGGCAGTGAGAAGGGTGGCGGGAGGGGCGGGAGAGGGCGGTCGGCGAGGGCGGCCCGCGCCGAGAGGCCCGACGTCACCCGGGGCCGCGGAGGGCCGGGCGCCCGCGTCGACGGGGCGCGGGTTTCCTCGGCGGCGAGGGCCGTGTTGCGGCGGGACAGCTCGTCCAGGAGCTCGCGCTCGCCCCGTCCGCGCATGAGGAACAGGACGAACGGGTCGGCGTCCAGGAGACGCGCCACCTGGAAGCACAGCGCCGCGGCGTGCTTGCAGGGGTGCCCGCGGTCGGGGCACGAGCAGTGCGGGGCCAGGTCGCCAGGCCCCGGGAGGAGACCCACGCCCGCCTCGGCCAGGGCGCGCGGCAGCTTTCTGCCCAGCAGCGCGGCGAGCTGGGCCGGTTCGGCGGCCACCGCGTCCAGGAGGGCGTCCCACTCCTGGTCCGCGAGCGTCCGCAGCCGGATGCCGGTGGAGTACGGGCGGGGGCGGCTGCCGTGGACGACTGCCGTGATCCGGCCCGGTGTGATGGTGATGGTGCCGACGTTGCCGTCGCGGGCGTACGTACGGCCGCGGGCGAGCCGGGCGGGGTCCAGCGCGGCGGCCTCCAGCGCGTCCAGCCAGGCACTTCCCCACCAGGACTCCGCGAACAGCCCGCGGGCACCGGCCCGGGCCGGCAGTGGCGGGAACGTACGCGAACGGTCCGCGTAACCCGCGGTGTCCGTACGGCCTGAGCGGCCCGCCTGTCCGGTCCGGCCCGAGCGGCTCGCGGCGTCCGTACGGCTACGGCTCATGCGTCCCGCGCCCGCGCCCCTCGCACGCTCCGGGAGGCCTTCACCGCGCTCCGGGAGCCGTTCACCACGATCCGGTCGGGGACTCATCCGGTCCTCCTCAAGGAGACGAGGTCGGCCAGCTGCGCGTCGGTCAGTTCGGTGAGCGCGGACTCGCCGCCCGCGAGCACCGCGTCGGCCAGCGCCCGTTTGGAGGTGAGGAGTTCGGCGATGTTGTCCTCGACCGTGCCCTCCGCGATCAGGCGGTGGACCTGGACGGGCTGGGTCTGCCCGATGCGGTACGCCCGGTCGGTGGCCTGCTCCTCCACCGCGGGGTTCCACCAGCGGTCGTAGTGGATCACATGGCCCGCCCGGGTGAGGTTGAGGCCGGTGCCCGCCGCCTTCAGGGAGAGCAGGAAGACGGGCACCTCGCCCGACTGGAAGCGGTCGACCATCTCCTCGCGCCGGGCCACGGGCGTACCGCCGTGCAGCAGTTGGTGCGCGATGCCGCGGGCGGCCAGGTGCTTCTCCAGCAGGCGCGCCATCTCCACGTACTGGGTGAACACCAGCGTCGCGCCGCCCTCCGCGAGGATGGTGTCCAGGAGTTCGTCGAGGAGTTCGAGCTTGCCCGAGCGGGCGGTCAGGCCCGGCGCGGTCTCCTTCAGATACTGCGCGGGGTGGTTGCAGATCTGCTTCAGGGCCGTGAGCAGCTTCATCACCAGGCCGCGGCGGGCCATGCCCTGGGCGGCCTCGATACGGGCGAGCGCCTCGCGGACCACGGCTTCGTACAGCGCCGCCTGCTCGCGCCCCAGGGCGACGGGGTGGTCCGTCTCGGTCTTGGGCGGGAGTTCGGGCGCGATCCCCGGGTCGGACTTCTTGCGGCGCAGGACGAAGGGCCGCACCAGCCGGGCCAGGCGCTCGGCGGCTTCCGGGTCCTCGCCGCCCTCGACCTCGCGGGCGTGCAGGGCACGGAAGGTCTTCAGCGAGCCGAGCAGGCCCGGCGTCGTCCAGTCCAGGAGGGACCACAGCTCGGAGAGGTTGTTCTCCACCGGGGTGCCGGTCAGGGCGATCCGGGCGGGTGCCTTGATCCCGCGCAGTGCCCGCGCGGTGGAGGACCGGGGGTTCTTGACGTGCTGCGCCTCGTCGGCCACCACGAACGCCCAGGTGTGGGCGGCCAGTTGGGCGGCGCTGCCGCGCATCGTTCCGTAGGTGGTCAGCACGAAGCCGTCCGTCACGCCGTCCAGACTGCGGTCGCTGCCGTGGTAGCGGTGTACGGGGGTGCCGGGGGCGAAGCGTTCGATCTCGCGCTGCCAGTTGCCCAGGAGAGAGGCCGGGCAGACGACGAGCACGGGGGCGGCGGGTCTGCGGTGGAGGTGGAGGGCGATGACCGTGATGGTCTTGCCCAGACCCATGTCGTCGGCGAGGCAGCCGCCGAGCCCGAGGGAGGTCATGGTGTCCAGCCAGGCCAGGCCGCGCAGTTGGTAGTCGCGGAGGGTGGCGCGCAGCCCGGCGGGCTGGGGCAGGGAGCGGACCTCGCCGGTGAGGCGGGCGCGAAGAGCGGCGAGCGCGCCCAGCGGCACGACCTGGACCTCTTCGCCGTCCACCTCGGCCGTGCCGCTCAGGGTCGTGGTGAGCGCCTCCATCGGGTCCAGATAGCCCAGTTCGCGTTTGCGGGCCTTGCGTACGAGGGCCGGGTCGACCAGCGTCCACTGGTCGCGCAGCCGTACCAGGGGGCGGTGGGCCTCGGCGAGGGCGTCCATCTCCCTTTCGGTGAGCGGCTCGCCGTCCAGCGCCAGCTGCCAGCGGAACTGGAGCAGTTGCCCGGTCTCGAAGAAGCCGAAGCCGTCCGCCGCCGAGCCGGGTGCCGGGCGCAGCACCGCGGCGGCGGTCAGGCCGCGGGCGAGTTCCTTGGGCCAGTGGACGGCGATTCCGGCGGCGCCCAGGCGGGGTGCGGCCTCGCCGAGCAGTTCGTACAGCTCCTCCTCGCTCAGGGGGAGCACGTCGGGGACGGGCCGCTTGAGGAGGCGGGCGAGCGGGGGCCAGAGGCGGGCCGCGCGTCGCAGGGCGAGCAGGGTGTCCACGCGGGCCCGCGCGCCGAAGTGGTCCGGGCCCTCGCCCTCCCAGAGCCGTCCGGCGTCGGCGACCAGCGTGGGGTCGGTGAGGCTGTGCACCTGAAGGACCACGGCCGCCGCGCTGCGCTCCTGAGCAGGCCCGTGCTCGAGCGCGCCGTCGTCGTCCGTCTCCTCGCCGCCGCTCTCCGCGGCCTGCTCGCCCCGCAGGTCGAAGAGCTTGCGCGACGATAGGTCCAGTCGCAGCGACAGCCGTACTCCGGCGTCCACTCCGGCCGCCACCTCCGCGGCCCACTCCCGCGCCGCGGGCAGCCGCTGCGGGTCGCCCGCCGCGAACGGCGCACCGGCCACCAGTGCCGCGGCCGGAGTACGGGGCAGCGTGTCCACGACCGCGTCGACGAAGGCCCGCACCAGAGGTCCGGGATCGGGCACCTGCAGCGGCCGGCTGCCGGGGACCGGGGTCGCGTACGCCTCGACGGGCATGGCCGCCGAGACGGCCCGCAGATGCGCGACGTCCTCGGGGTCCAGCGGGCCGGCGCGCCAAGCGTCGATGTCCTGCGGGGTCAGGCCGGGCAGCAGCCGTCCGCGCGCGGCGAGATGCAGGGCGTGCAGCGCTGCGGCTCCCCAGCAGGCGGCGGCCGGATGCGCGGCCGGGTCGTGCCGGGCGCGGACCAGCAGGGGTACCGCGTCGGCCACGGACAGCAGCAGCGCGGGGACCGTACGGCCGCGGGCGCCGCTGCCGTGCCGGCGCGCGACGGTCAGCCCGGTGGGCTCCGCCGGCGCCCCGGCCACCTCGACCTGCGGAAGCGGGGCGCCGTCCGGCTGCCAGAAGGCGACCGTGCCCGCGCGCGGGGGCTCGGCGGGCTCGAAGACCACCGCGCAGCGGGTGAGCAGCGCGGCACCGGGCCCCGCGACCCGTGCGGCACCGGTCGCGGCGCCGGAGTCCCGGCCCACGCCCGCCGCCCTGCCCCACTGCTCCGCCATGCCGCCCCTCCGATCCCGCTCGATCCGCCGCACCCGCCCCGCCGGTCCCACTCCGACCTGCGATCCTACGTTCGCCCGCGCGCCCTTCCCCTCGGCCGCCGCACCGACCTGCGCCCGCTTCGTCCGCCCCCTCACCGGACCGACTTCCGTCCCGCTCACCTCGGCCGTCCCTCTCATCCCGCGCCCCCTGAACTCTCGTCGCGCTGCGGCACCGCCGCGATCGCAACTCTGCGTGAGATCGATGGAAGCAGACGCCACTGACAATCCCGCATCGGACGCCGCTGACCAGCAATTTTCCCCCGGATCTCGAAAGTGCCCCACGCCGGCCCGCCAGGACCGCTACCGTGAGTCACAACGTCACTCTCTGTGACGGATCGAGTGGCTGGGCGAGGAGGGCGTATGGACAGCAGCACGGGCGGCACCCGCGTCGGGGGCGCCCCCACCCCCGAGCAGAGCGCCGCCACGGACGCCTTCCGGGACGGCGCACACCTCGTCATCCAGGCCGGAGCCGGTACGGGCAAGACGACCACCCTCGCGATACTCGCCGACAGCACCCGGCGGCAGGGCCGCTACATCGCCTTCAACAAGTCGATCGCCCGGGACGCCGCCCGGCGGTTCCCCGCACAGGTACGGTGCGGCACCGCGCACTCCCTCGCGTACGCCGCCGTGGGCCGCCGGTACCGGAGCCGGATGAACGCCCCGCGGCAGGCGGGATGGCGGACCGGCGCCGCCCTGGGCATCGATCCCGGCACGAACGTACGGATCGGGGCGCGCCGGGTGAACAACAGGGCGCTCTCCCACACCGTTCTGCGCACCGTCACCCACTTCTGCCGGTCCGCGGACCCCGAGCTCGCCCCGCACCACGTCCCACGGCTGCGCGGCGCCGAACACGACGCCCTGCACGCGCAGTTGGCCGACCTGGCCCTGCCCTACGCCCGGCGGGCCTGGGCCGACCTCCAGCACCCGGACCGCGGCGTCGTGCGGTTCGAGCACGATCACTACCTGAAGATCTGGGCGTTGAGCGACCCCGTCATCGCGGCGGACTTCCTGCTCCTGGACGAGGCGCAGGACACCAACCCCGTGGTGGAGCAGATCTTCACAGCCCAGCGGGAGCACGCCCAACTGGTGCTGGTCGGCGACTCCGCACAGGCCATCTACGGGTGGCGCGGCGCGCGGGATGTCATGACCGGATTCGACGGCAGGCAGCTGAGCCTGTCCCGGTCCTTCCGCTTCGGCCCCGCGCTCGCCGCGGAGGCCAACCGCTGGCTGACCATCGTCGACGCCCCCATCCGCCTCGTCGGATCGCCGCTCCTGCCCACGGAGTTGGGCCCCGTGCCACTGCCGGACGCGACCCTGTGCCGGTCGAACGCGGGGGCGATGGTGGAGGTGATGAAGCTGCTGGACAAAGGCGAGCGGGTGGCGCTGGCGGGCGGCGACGGACCGCTGGGCTCGCTGGCCAGGGCGGCGCACGACCTCAGGTCCGGCAGACGCACCACGCACCCCGAGCTGATGCTCTTCGAGTCGTGGGAGGAACTGCGGGAGTACGCCGGATACGACCCGTCAGGACGCGATCTGCTCCCGCTGGTCGACCTCGTGGACGAGCACGGCGCGGACGCGGTGCTGCAGGCCCTGGGCCGGCTCACGGACGAGCGCTCCGCCCAGGTCACGGTGTCCACGGCGCATCGCGCCAAGGGGCGGGAGTGGCCGACCGTCCGTATCGCCGAGGACTTCACCGGCCCCGAAAACCTCGACGAGACCGACGAGAACGGGGAGCCCCTGCCCGGCCCCATCGATCTCGACGAGGCCCGCCTGGCGTACGTGGCGGTGACCAGGGCCCGCACGCGGCTCGACATGGGCGGACTCGCGTGGATCAACGGGCATCCGGCGGGCGATCCCCGGGCCGCGACGGAGACGGCGACGGTGAAGGTGACCGCGACGGCCCTGCCGACTCCGGCGGCCGACAACGCACGAGGTCAGAGCGCCGCACCGGAAGTTATCCACAGGAAAAGGGGGGCGCGTGACGGCTCGGCCGATCGGGAGGATCCTGGAAACAGGAGCTCGAAGAGGCAGGAGCAGCAGCTCGGCGAGAAGGACAGCAAGGACAACAAGGACAGCGATACCAGCGAGAAAAACCAGGAGTAGCGAAAGGGCACGATGGGTGGTGAACGGTGATGCGTACGGGAAGTGAGCCGCTGCAGGCGCGCAGTCCGCTGCGGATGCGGAGCTGGCTGGCACTGTGGGGGCTGATCTGGGCGGCGGCCGGTGCCGTGGCCTTCGCGATCGCCGGCCGCCCCGGCTGGGCGGCGGCGTGCGCCGTGGTGGCGGTGGTGGCGGCCACCGATCTGGTGCTGGTCATCCGGCACATACGGCAAGGCCCGCACTACCAACCGGGCAGGGAGATACCGCCGTACGAACCGGACCGCGACGACGCAGGCCGTCAGTTACCGAAACCCTGACCCGGCCCGGCCGTCCCCGCCCCACCGTCCCCACCTTCTTCATCCCTGCCCTCGTCGAGCACGCCCCGCGGATCGTGCTCGAAGCGGGCCGCCTCGAGGAACTGCGGGCGCGGTTCGAGGGCCGCGGCGAGGCGGAAGTGCCGCACCGCCTCCTCCGGGCGGTTGGCGCGCTCCAGTGTGCGTCCCAGCGCGAAATGGGCGAAGGCGTTGTCCGGCTCGCGCTCCAGGACGATCTGGAACTCCAGCTCGGCAGGGCGCAGTTGGGCCGCCAGGAAGAAGGCGCGGGCGCGCAGCAGCCGGGCGGCGGTGTTTTCGGGATGGGCGGCGATCACCGGGTCCAGGAGCTGCACCGCACCGCGTGGGTCCCGGGCCGCCAGCAGCTGCTCGGCGGCGCGGAAGTTGATGACATAGGTCTCAGGAGTGCGCTCGGGCACGGCCGTCTCCTCTCCGGTGATCCGGGCAGGCCCTCGTCGCGCCCAGTCGCGGCCGTCCTGTGGTCGTTACGTGCGGCACAACAATCCCGGCGCTCGCAGAATTCCCCGTCTGCCGCGCCGTACGCGTCCCACGCACCACCCATCACAACAGCACGAAATAGCAGCACCGAACCACAGCAGCACCAGACAGGGGCATGCACAGCAGCACGGAGATGCCAGACGAGAGGCAAGACACCCCCAAGCCCCCAAGCCCCCAAGCCCCCAAGCCCCCAAGCCCCCAGCCCCTAACCCCAGCCGCTAACCGCTAACCGCTAACCGCTAACCGCTAACCGCTAACCGCCGAACACCACCACACACACCGCGACCGCCAGGAGCAGCACTCCCGCTGCCACGAACGCCCAGTCCAGCGCGGCGCGTTCCCTGCGGTGGACCAGCACGCTGCGCGGATCGTCGGGGTCGTAGGTGACCAGCACCCGTTCCCCGTCGGCGAGCGGCCGGCGCCGCGTCGGCGGCACCGGCGAGACGATCTCCATCACCCGCCCGTCCGCCGTCTCGAACTGCAACAGCGGACGCACGTCCGCACTGCCCCCGCCCGAAGTCCCGGCCCCACCACCGGCCCTACCGCCCTGATCCAAACCGTCACCCGAGCCACCGCCCGGACGCCGTGCCAGCGCCCACGCATGCGCACCCCGCGCCCGTATCCTCCGCGCCTCCCGCAACCCGGCCGCCCCGGCCAGCACCATCACCAACCCACCGAGCGCGGCAAACCCCGCGAGCACCACCAGCGCACCCACGCCCCACCTCCCAGCTCACACCCGCCACCAGCCGAGGCCCCGATGCCCAACACCGGCCCGGCCCCCACTACAGCCACCAGCCGCCACCAGCCACCAGCCACCAGCCCCTAGAGACTGACGTGATAGGCCTTGCGAAGCGTCTCGTGCACGGTCCACCGCGTACGGTCGCCCTCGCGCAGCACGCACACATCGCCGGGCCCGATCTTCAGCACCGGCCCGCCCTCGACCTCGACCGTCGCCCGCCCGCTGATCACCACGAACATCTCGTCGGCCTCGGTGTCCGTCACCACCCCCGGCGTGATCTGCCAGATGCCCCGCGCCTGCGTGCCGTCCGGGGACTCCCACAGCACCTTCCCCGTCACCACCGGCTCACCGGACACCACCTGCCCGGGGTCCAACGGCTCCGGCTCCAGCTCGGAGTCGGGAATTCCGGATACGTTCACCGCGAAGGAGGCGGGGCCCGCCGCTGCCGCGGCCTCAAGGTCAGTAGCGCTCATGGCCGCTGAGCGTACCGACCTCCCTCGACCGACCCGCCTCAGCCCTCGGGCAGGGCCTCCGACCGCCGCGCCAGCAGTTGCTCCCACACCGCCCGTACCTGCGGTTCCAGCGCCTCCAGCGGCCCATCGTTGTCGATCACGAAATCCGCGATCGCCAGCCGGGCCTCGCGCGTCGCCTGCGCCGCCATACGGGCCTTCGCCTCGTCCTCGGCCATCCCGCGCAGCGCCATCAGCCGCTCCAGCTGCGTCTGCGGGGCGGCGTCGACCACCACGACCGCGTCGTACAGCGGCGCCAGGCCGTTCTCCGTCAGCAGCGGCACATCGTGCACCACCACCGCGTCCGGCCCGGCCGCCGCCTCCAGCTCCAGCGACCGCTCCCCCACCAGCGGGTGCACGATCGCGTTCAACGCCCTGCGCCGGTCGGGGTCGTTGAAGACGATTCCGCCGAGCTTGGGCCGGTCGAGCGTGCCGTCCGCCGACAGCACACCGTCCCCGAACTCCTCGACCACGGCGGCCAGTCCGGGTGTCCCCGGCTCGACGACCTCCCGCGCGATGCGGTCCGCGTCCACGATCACCGCGCCATAGGACGCCAGCAGCCGCGACACCTCGCTCTTGCCCGCGCCGATACCACCCGTGAGCCCAACTTTCACCATGCGCCCCACGCTATACGGTGCCCGAGGAACGCCATCGATCCGGACCGACGAGCACACATCCCCGTTCCGGCCCAGTCCGGACCGACAAGCGCACCCCCCCAGTCCGGACCGACGAGCACACATCCCCGTTCCGGCCCAGTCCGGACCGGCAAGCGCACATCCCCAGTCCGGACCGACGAGCGCACATCCCCGTTCCAGAGCAGCGAGCACGCATCCCGGACAGCGGCAGCCCTACGCCGCCTCGCAGCAGCCCTATACAGCCCCGGCGCCGCCGCCCGTACCGGCGCCGCCCCCGCTCTCCCCGCCGCTCTCGCCCTCCCGCTCCGCCAGGAAGCGCTCGAACTCCCGGCCGATCTCGTCGGCCGAGGGCAGCTCCACGGGCTCGGCGACCAGGCTCTGCCGGGTCTCCGCCCCTGCCACCGCGTCGTATTGGTGCTCAAGTCCGCTGACCAGCGCGACCAGTTCCTCGTCCCCCTCGGAGATCTGCCGTTCGATCTCCTCCTGGGTGCGCAGCGCCTCCGTGCGCAGCGCGTGCGCGGCGCCGGGCAGGACGAGTCCGGTGGCGGCCGTCACGGCCTCCAGCGCCGTCAGCGCCGCGTCCGGGTAGGGCGACCTGGCGACGTAGTGCGGTACGTGTGCGGCGACCCCCAGGACGTCGTGCCCGGCCTCGGCCAGCCGGTACTCGATCAGCGACTCCGCGCTGCCCGGCACCTGCGCCTCGTCGAAGAAGCTGCGGTGCCCGGGCATCAGGTCGATGCGGTTGCCGTGCGGGGTGATGCCCACGGGGCGGGTGTGCGGCACGCCCATGGGAATGCCGTGGAAGTTGACCGAGAGCCGTACGCCCAGTCGCTCCACCATCTGCAGCACCGCCGAGGAGAAGCGCTCCCACTCCACGTCCGGCTCGGGTCCGGACAGCAGCAGGAAGGGCGCCCCGGTCGTGTCCTCGACCAGCCGCAGCTCGATGCTCGGGGTCTCGTACGCGCTCCAGCGGTGGCGGTCGAAGGTCAGCAGCGGGCGGCGGGCCCGGTAGTCGACGAGGCGGTCGTGGTCGAAGCGGGCGACGACCCGGTGCGAGAGCCCGTCCAGCAGCCGCTCCACGATCTGGTCGCCGGTCTCGCCGGCGTCGATGTAGCCGTCGAAGTGGTACAGCAGCACCAGTCCGGCGGAGTCGTCGGCGGTCATCGCCTCGACTGCCGCGAGCCCGCTCGGCTCCCATTCGTACAAACCCTGGGGATCCAACACAGTGACCGCTCCTCCTCGTGTTCCTCTGGCAGAACACCGGGCGGCGGACGGGCATTCCCCCCGAGGTCGCCGTCCTCCCGTACGGCCACCCGGCCTCCCACCACCCGGCCTCCCGCCGCCCGGCCGCGCCTCAGGCGAGCACCCGCCGGTGCAGCTCCGTGACCACCTTGCGGGCCGAGGCGAACGCGCCGTGCTGCCAGGCGATGGTGTAGCTGAGGTAGTCGCCCGCGAAGTAGACGCGGCCCGCGGGCTTGTTCAAGGCGGCGAACGGCGCCGCGTCCGGGCCGCCCTCCAGCGTGTGCCAGGCCGCTTCGATGTGCGGGGTCTGGCGCCAGTGCTGGGAGAACGAAGAGGCCAGCTCGGTGCGGTACTTCGCGCCGTGGATGGCCACGCCCCGGGCCACTGCCCGCCGTTCGCGCTCCTTCGGCGCCAGGGCGGCGTAAGCGTCCGCGTCGCCCTCGAAGTTGTAGTAGCCGATGACGATGCCCCGTTCGCCGTGGAAGCCGTGGGAGGGGTACCAGATCACGTTCACGTCCAGGTCGGTGTCCGTGATGCCGCCGTAGATCCGGTGGTCGCGTTCCCACCAGCGGTTCTTGTACTCCAGGCCGAGCTTGGCGGCGGAGAAGGGCGCGCAGGCCGTGAGCGCCTGCTGCACCGTGCCGCCCAGGTTGTGCGGGGTCTTGGCCAGGATGTTGGGCGGGAGGGCCGCGATGCAGTAGTCCGCCTCCAGGACGTGGGTGCGGCCCTGCTGCCGGTAGGTGACCCGCACGCCGTCCGCCCGGTCCGTGATCTTGGTGACCTCGGCGCCGGTACGGATCCTCCGCTCCCCCACCGCGCGGGCGAGCGCCCGGGGAATGCGGTCCATGCCGCCGACCGGCTGGAACATCAGCATCGCCTGGTCGTAGCCGAACTCGAAGGAGAAGGAGCGGCCCACGCCGCTGGCCAGCACTTCGGAGACGTCCGGTACGGGGGCGAGCACGGTACCGGGGGTGCCGGCCGCGCCCGGGTCCGTACGGTACCCGCGCCGCTCGCTGCCCTGATAGCGCCAGCTCTTGGCGGGATCGCCGGGCAGCCGCCCGCCGATGTCGCCGAAGTCCCGCAGGAACTCCAGCAGCCGCTCCCGGTCCTGCGCGGTCAGTTCCTTGTCGAGCGCCCCTTTGTCGGTCGCCTTGGCCAGCAACTCCGAGACACAGCCGTAGACATCGGCCTTGGCGGTACGAAAGCGCGCCGGCCGGCCCATCCCGGACCGCTCGTTGTAGATGTACGCACTGGCGTTCGCGTTGGTGAACACCTCCAGCGGTACGCCGAGTTCCCGGCAGTAGTCCAGCGTGACCATCCACTGGGGGATGCGCGCCGGCCCGGTATTCATGTAGTGCCCGTCGGCGAATTCCGCGGTCTGGGTGTGCCCTGCGGTGTCCGTGGCCGAATCGCCGTTGCGCACCGTGAAGTTGCGGCCCCCGGTGCGCTTCCGCGCCTCCAGGACCGTGCAGTCGTACCCGGCCTTTCCCAGTTCGTACGCGGCCGTGAGCCCCGCGATTCCGCCGCCCACGATCGCGATCTTCGCCGCGGCCTTGCCGGCGAGGGTGAAGTCCCCCGGCTTCGGGGCGGTGAAGAGCGGCTCGGCGGCCGCGGCCCGGGCGGTGGGCGCCAGCCCCATCGCTCCCATGGTCGCGAACATCGCTCCTGCCCCGCCCGCTACGCCGACGGCCTGCAGAAATCCCCTCCGACTGACATCCGACATCGTCCAACCCCCGTGTCTTTGCGCCTTATTACCCAAAGAGACGCGAATTCGGACGCTCAGGATGCTCATCCCGAGTTATGAAGAATCGCCACACCTCACCAACTCCCCCATATTTCAGGACAGTTGACCGGCCACCCCACAGCCCCAGACCACCCCACAGCCCTATACCACCCCACAGCCCTATACCACCCCACAGCCCCAGCCCCCACCACCAACCCACGCCTCACATCGCCATCCCCCTGGCCCAGCAAAAGCCGCCGCCCCTGGCCCAACGAAAACAGCCCGTCCGGCACTTGAGGACAGTGCGCCCGCAGGCCGTCGCCGCCCACCAGCCGCCCGGGCCGGGCATGACGAAGGCCCGCCCCCCAGCAGGGGGCGGGCCTTCGTTATCGGCTACTGCCTAGCGGCGAGCATTCAGCTCTGGCCGCCCGCCAGCTTCTCGCGGAGCGCGGCCAGAGCCTCGTCCGACGCCAGGGCGCCGGAGTTGTCCGCCGACTCCGAGGAGTACGAGCCGCCGGAGACGTTGCCGCCACCGGTGCTGCCGCCGGCCGCCGGCGCCGCAGCGCCCTCGGCCGCAGCCTGCTCGTCGGCCTCGCGGGACTTGATGACCTGAGCCTGGTGCTGCTCGAAGCGCTGCTGCGCCTCGGCGTACTGGGTCTCCCACGCCTCGCGCTGGGCGTCGAAGCCCTCCAGCCAGTCGTTGGTCTCCGGGTCGAAGCCCTCGGGGTAGATGTAGTTGCCCTGGTCGTCGTAGGACGCGGCCATGCCGTACAGGGTCGGGTCGAACTCGACCGCGGCCGGGTCGGCACCGAAGGACTCGTTGGCCTGCTTCAGCGAGAGGCTGATGCGACGGCGCTCGAGGTCGATGTCGATGACCTTGACGAAGATCTCGTCGTTGACCTGGACGACCTGCTCCGGGATCTCCACGTGGCGCTCGGCCAGCTCGGAGATGTGGACCAGGCCCTCGATGCCCTCGTCGACGCGCACGAACGCACCGAAGGGAACGAGCTTGGTGACCTTACCCGGGACGACCTGACCGATCTGGTGGGTCCGGGCGAACTGCTGCCACGGGTCTTCCTGGGTCGCCTTGAGCGACAGGGAGACGCGCTCGCGGTCCATGTCGACGTCGAGAACCTCGACGGTGACCTCCTGGCCGACCTCGACAACCTCGGAGGGGTGGTCGATGTGCTTCCAGGACAGCTCGGAGACGTGAACCAGACCGTCGACGCCACCCAGGTCCACGAAGGCACCGAAGTTGACGATCGAGGAGACGACGCCGGACCGCACCTGGCCCTTCTGGAGGGTGGTGAGGAAGGTCTGGCGAACCTCGGACTGGGTCTGCTCCAGCCAGGCACGGCGGGACAGGACCACGTTGTTGCGGTTCTTGTCCAGCTCGATGATCTTGGCCTCGAGCTCCTTGCCCACGTAGGGCTGAAGGTCGCGGACACGGCGCATCTCGACCAGGGAGGCCGGGAGGAAGCCGCGGAGGCCGATGTCGAGGATGAGACCACCCTTGACGACCTCGATGACGGTACCGGTGACGATGCCGTCTTCTTCCTTGATCTTCTCGATGGTGCCCCAGGCACGCTCGTACTGGGCGCGCTTCTTCGAGAGGATCAGGCGACCTTCCTTGTCCTCCTTCTGGAGAACAAGGGCCTCGATCTCGTCACCGACGGCGACGACCTCGTTGGGGTCGACGTCGTGCTTGATGGAGAGCTCGCGGCTCGGGATAACGCCTTCGGTCTTGTAACCGATGTCGAGCAGGACCTCGTCCCGGTCGACCTTCACGATGACGCCGTCGACGATGTCGCCGTCGTTGAAGTACTTGATCGTCTCGTCGATCGCGGCGAGGAAGGCTTCCTCGTTACCGATGTCGTTGACCGCAACCTGCGGGGTGGTGGCGGTGGTCTCGGTGCTGCTCGTCATGTGGGAAAGGGCTCCGGTACGGACATTGAAGTCGTAGGTACTGCTACGCCGAGAGCCCGTATCGCCTCTGCATAAGCCGGACAGCGTTAGAGGCGCACTTTCGGAAAGCTCCGAATCCGAATCCGAAGAACCGGCAAGCGCCTCGACAACCGAGGGGACATACAACAGATGCAAGCGCGACCTGCTCCGTCTGAGGTGCGCAGGCCCGCAGCGCAACTTGTAGCATACGGGGGCAGCCGGACACGGTCAATGCGCGAAGGCGCACACCCGGGGCGGAACGCCCCATAACCGGCACTAGCAATGTTTCGCGAGGCCAAGAAGGCCTCACTGTCCTCTGCAGCTACAAGCTCAGGCGAAGAGTACGACGACGGGCGCGATGATCCAAGAACACGAGCCGGAGGCCACCCGGCGTGACGCCTCGGACGCGGAGAGCAGCCGGGCCAGCCGGGGCTGGTGGGACCGCAACGCGGACGAGTACCAGAGCGAGCACGGGGCCTTCCTGGGCGACGACCGCTTCGTATGGGGTCCCGAGGGCCTGGACGAGGCCGAGGCGCAGCTGCTGGGGCCGACCGCCGGGCTGAAGGGGCAGCGGGTCCTGGAGATCGGGGCGGGCGCGGCCCAGTGCTCGCGCTGGCTGGCCGCCCAGGGCGCCCGCCCGGTCGCCCTGGACCTCTCCCACCGCCAGCTCCAGCACGCCCTGCGCCTCGCCGACGGCGACCCTTCCCAGGCCCCCTCCCGCTTCCCCCTCATCGAGGCGGACGCCGGGGTGCTCCCCTTCGCCTCCGGCTCCTTCGACCTCGCCTGCTCCGCGTACGGCGCGATCCCCTTCGTCGCCGACCCGGTACGGGTGATGCGCGAGGTGCACCGAGTCCTGCGGCCCGGCGGCCGCTGGGTCTTCTCCGTGACCCACCCCATCCGCTGGGCCTTCCCCGACGAACCGGGCCCCGAGGGCCTCTCGGTGGCGGCCTCCTACTTCGACCGCACGCCGTATGTGGAACAGGACGGCGCGGGGCGCGCGGTGTACGTCGAGCACCACCGCACCCTCGGCGACCGCGTACGCGACGTGGTCGCCGGCGGCTTCCGGCTCCTGGACCTCGTCGAACCGGAGTGGCCCGAATGGAACTCCCAGGAGTGGGGCGGCTGGTCCCCGCTGCGCGGCCACCTCATCCCCGGCACGGCGATCTTCGTCTGCGAGGCCGCCTGACGGCACCCGGCCGCCCGCCAGGGAGACTGGGCAGGTGATCCGCCACGACATTCTCGATCAGCTGCCCGTACGGACCGCCCTGCCCTCGCTGGAGGAGGCGCTGGGCAGCCACGGCACGGCGGTGCTGTGCGCGCCGCCGGGGACGGGCAAGACGACCCTGGTGCCGCTGGTCCTGGCCGGGCTGGCCGGCCAGGGGCCCGTGCGGCGGGTACTGGTGGCCGAGCCGCGGCGGATCGCGGCGCGGGCGGCGGCCCGCCGGATGGCGTGGATGCTGGGCGAGCGGCCCGGCGAGCGCGTCGGATTCACCGTGCGCGGCGAGCGCACGGTGGGCCGGCGGACCGTGGTGGAGGTCGTCACCACCGGCGTGCTGTTGCAACGGCTGCAACGCGACCAGGAGTTGGCGGGCGTCGACGTCGTCGTACTCGACGAGTGCCATGAACGCCACCTCGACGCGGACACCGCCGCCGCCTTCCTCCTGGACGTACGCGAGACGCTCCGCCCCGACCTGCGCCTGGTCGCGGCCTCGGCGACGACGGACGCGCAGGGGTGGGCCGAGCTGCTGGGCGACGCGCCCGTAGTGGAGGCGCAGGGCATCACGCACCCGGTGGAGGCGGTGTGGGCGCCGCCGGAGCGCCCCGTGCGCCCGCCGCACGGCATGCGGGTCGATCCGGCACTGCTGACGCACGTCGCCGCGGTGGTACGGCGCGCACTGCGGGAGCGCGAGGGCGACATTCTGTGCTTCTTGCCCGGAGTGGGGGAAATCTCCCGTGTGGCGGGCCAGTTGGGAAGCGAGAGCGGCGTCGAGGTGCTCCAGGTGCACGGGCGCGCGCCGGCCGCCGTGCAGGACGCGGTGCTCGCGGGCGGTACGGGCACCCGGCGGGTGGTCCTGGCCACCTCGGTCGCCGAGTCGAGCCTGACGGTGCCGGGGGTACGGGTGGTCGTGGACTGCGGGCTGGCACGTGAACCGCGTACCGACCACGCCCGCGGGCTGAGCGCGCTGACGACCGTACGGGCCTCTCAGGCATCCGCCCGCCAGCGCGCGGGCCGGGCCGGCCGCGAGGCGCCGGGCACGGTCTACCGCTGCTGGTCACCGGCCGAGGACGCCCGGCTGCCCCGCTTTCCCTCCCCCGAGATCAAGGTGGCGGACCTGGCCGCCTTCGCCCTCCAGGCCGCCTGCTGGGGCGCCCCCGACGCCTCCGCTCTCGCCCTGCTGGCCCCCCCGCCGCCCGGCGCGATGGCCGCGGCCCGCGAGGTCCTGACGGCGATCGGCGCGGTGGACGCGGCAGGCCGCGCGACCCCGCGCGGCACCCGCATGGCCCGCCTCGGCCTCCATCCCCGGCTGGCCCGGGCCCTGCTGGACGGGGCGCAGCACATCGGCGCGCGCCGGGCCGCCGAGGTGGTCGCCCTCCTCAGCGAGGAACCGCCCCGCGAGTACGGCGACGATCTGGCCGCGGCCTGGCGCACGGCCCGCCGCGGCACCGACCCCTATGCCTCCCGCTGGCGCCAGGAGGCGCGGCGGCTGGCCTCGGGCCTCGCCGCGTCGGGCGGGGAGGACGGCCCCTGCGCCGCCCCGCTCGACGGCGAGGAGAGGGCCGGGTCGGTAAAGGCGGCGGGAGCAGCGGTGTCCGGCGCCGCGGAACGTCACTCGCGAGCGTCCGGCGGTGGCACCGGTGGTGGGCGTGAGGTGTGGAGTGACGACGCGGCGGCCGGTCTGGTGGCCGCGCTGGCGTTCCCGGAGCGGGTCGGGCGCGCGCGGGGCGAGGGGGCGTTCCTGATGGCTTCGGGGACCGGGGCTCAGTTGGGGGACGGGTCGCGGCTGCGCAGTGCCGGGTGGCTGGCGGTGGCGGTGGCGGACCGGCCCGTGCATGCCGCGTCGGCGCGGGTGCGGCTGGCGGCCGTGATCGAGGAGGAGACCGCGCGGGAGGCGGCGCGGGCGCTGTACCGGGCGGGCGAGGAGGTCCGGTGGGCCGACGGGGACGTGGTGGCGCGGAGCGTCTCACGCCTGGGCGCCATCGAGCTGGTGGCCAGGCCGCTGACCTCCCCCGACCCCGTGCTCGTACGGGAAGCGCTGGTCACCGGGCTGCACCGGGAGGGCCTCGGGCTGCTGCGCTGGTCGGAGGGGGCCCGTACGCTCCGGCGCCGGATGGCCTTCCTGCACCGGGAGTTGGGCGCGCCGTGGCCCGACGTGGCGGATGCGGCGCTGCTGGAGCGTACGCAGGAGTGGCTGGAGCCCGAGCTGGGCCGGGCGCGACGGCGGGCGGATCTGGGGCGGATCGAGGCGGGGCAGGCGCTGTCGCGGCTGCTGCCGTGGGCCAGTGGTGACGCGGCCCGCCTGGACGAGCTGGCGCCCGAGCGCATCGAGGTGCCCAGCGGGTCGCGGGTGCGCGTCGACTACGAAGGCGAGCAGCCCGTGCTGGCCGTCAAACTCCAGGAGCTCTTCGGCTGGCAGGAGTCGCCGCGGATCGCCGGGGTGCCCGTACTCGTCCATCTCCTCTCCCCCGCCGGCCGTCCGGCGGCGGTGACCGCCGACCTGGCCTCGTTCTGGCAGGACGGCTACCGGTCGGTGCGGGCGGAGCTGCGCGGGCGCTATCCCAAGCACCCCTGGCCGCAGGACCCGTCGACGGCCGAGCCGACGCGGCACACCACGGCGCGGCAGAAGCGCGGGTGAGAAGAGCGGCGCGGGGCGCCGTCAGATCGCTGCCCCCTGTCCGAGCAGATCGCAGGCGTACCACTCGGGCAGGGAGGCTCGGGCGGGGAGCGGGCGGTCGGGGCGGACGGGGACGATGACCAGGACGTTGCGGATGAAGCAGGCGTAGCAGACGGGGTCGGGGTCCTGGGCCAGGAGCAGGGCGCGGTCGCCGGTGTGCCAGAGGGCGAAGTGGCGTCGGGCGGTGGGCGGGGAGTCGGTGGCAAGGTCGGCGCGGGCGGCGGTGGCGACGGGGTGGCCGTAGCGGGCCGTCAGGAGGCCGGCGGCGGCCTGCCAGTCGGCGTCCAGGCGGGCGCGGCCCTGGTCGGCGTGGAGGCTCCAGCCGCGGGCGCCGCCCCAGACCGCGGCGAGGTGCTCGGCGTCGGGCACGCCGTCGTATTCGGGGTCGTAGACGCAGAAGGTGGCCCAGGCCGTTTGATGCGCCGGGTGCGCCGCATTGGCGGGCTCGGCCGCGCGGTGGGCCGAGCGGTGTGGAGCGGGGGCGTACGGGGCGGTCCAGACGACCTGGCCCGCGGCGGTCTCGTAGGAGTCGTCGAAGTCGGAGTAGCGCCAGCCGCGGGCGGCCAGGAAGGCGTCGAAGGATTCGTCGTTCTCGCAGGTCAGGCGGCTCAACTCGACGATTTGGGCGATGACTTCGTCCGTCACGGGGCAGCTCGCTAGCGTCATGGGTCAACGTTACGGGCCACCACTGACAGTGGATCTTCAGGCCGGGGTGGTCTGCGGTCCGGGGGCGGGATCCGGGTCGGGAGAGGGGCCGGCCGGTGCGCTGCCGGCGGGCCCGGGGCGGCGGCCGCGGGCTTCGAAAAAGAGGCTCAGGGCCAGCAGGAGGACGCCCAGCCCCAGGAATCCCCAGGGAAGGTAGCTGGTCAGCAGCAGGACGAGCCGGCGCTGGGAGGTGACCAGGGCGACGGTGGAGTCGATGTAGTCGGGGCGCATCTTCACATGGCCGGCGAAGGCGGTCACCGTGCCGCCGCCGGGCAGCAGATCGCCGCCGCGCAGCTCTTCCTTGTGGATCTCCTGGCCGTTGACGGGCGCTCCGGTGACGGGGTCCACCCAGAACATCCGCTTGGTGGTGTACCACCGGGTGGTGCCCGTCTTCGCGACGGACTCGGGGGTCAGGCCCTTGACCGGCAGCTTCTTGGGGAGCGGGACCTTGGTCCAGGGGATGGTCTGCTCGAAGTAGTAGACCTCGAGGCCGCGGAAGGCGACGGTGCCCTTGTAGTGGATGGGCGCGGAGGTGCGGGTCTGGGCGTCGAAGTAGCTGTAGTCGCGCTTCTCGGTCAAGAAGGGCCACTTGAACTCGATGCCGCCGCGGCGCACCGGGTCGCCGTCGACCATCTCGCCGGTGGCGTGCACCGGGGCCTGGGAGTGGGCGTCGAAGATATAGCGCTCGGGGATCTGGGAGACCATCTTCCCGTCGGGCCCGGCGATGTGGGAGAGGGCGTCCCAGACCACGACGTCGCGGCCCGCGGTGCGCTCGATGCGCTCGGACTCCTCGACGTTGCCCTTGAGGGTCTGCACGATGGTGACCTTGGGGACCTTCTTGGCCTTCATCGTGCCGTAGTCGATCAGCGTCGCGGGCTTGGCCTCCAGCACGGTCGCCTGGTACTGGCTGGGCGGGATCTTGGCGAGCCGCGGGAAGGCGTACCACCGCAGCAGCGGGGACAGCGCGGCGAAGAAGACGGCGAAGGCGAGCAGGATCAGGCTTGCCTTGCGGCGCATGGCGGCTGCCTCCCTCAGGGGTGGTCGGGGACGGTGGTCAGCAGCGGCTCGGGGGACGTCTCGCCGCTGGGCGCGCCGATGCCGGTCATGACGAGGACGAGGGCGAAGGCCGCGGCCAGTCCGATCGCGGCGGCGACGAGAGCGCGCATGCCCGGCCTCCCTGGGGGTTCCATGGGCTGAGACGGTGTGCTGGTACGGCGTACGGAAACGGCTTGCTGATACGGCGAGTTGGCTCGGGTGCGGCGATCGGGCTCGGGTACGGCGGTGGAGTGCGGCGTGCTGATGCGGCGTCAGAACTGGGGCACCGTAGCAATGCGCGGCTCAGATGAGAACACGTTGCACCCCATACGCACGACGCCGCCGTACCGGGCGGAGCGTGAACTCCGGTCGGTACGGCGGCGGTCGGGGGTGCCGGTGCCCGCGGCGGGGGTGCGTCAGGCGGCGGGCGGCGCCGTCACGGTCAGCTCGACGATCAGCTCGGCGCCGTCGGCGGTGGTCAGGCGGAGCCGGAAGGTCCCGGTGTGCTCGTCGGTGTAGATCTTGGGGAGCACGAGGAGGCCGTCGGCGTCCGTCTTGAGGGTGGTCAGGGTGCGTACGGGCTTGTCCTTGGCGGGGTCCGCGGTCTTGTCCCCGGCCTTGTCCTTGCCCTGGCCCGCGTCCGCGGACTCGTCGGACGCCCTGCCCGAGGGCGTGGTGCCCTTGCCCGCGCTCGTGTCGCCGCCCTCGCCCGCACCGGCCTGCTCGGCCTTGAAGTACGGCCCCTTGTCGTTCTCCACGGGCTTGGCCGGGTCGTCGGTGACCATGGTCGCGGTCACCGGTACGCCCGCGGCGGCCTTGCCCTTGAAGGTCGCCTTGACCTCGACGGTGCCCTCGTCCAGGGCCTGGCCCGCCACGACCGTGAGCTTCTTGTCGGAGGTACGGGCGAGCCGGTCGGCCTTGGGTGCGGGGCGGGCCTTGACCGTCGCGGCGAAGTCGGCGGCCGGTACGTCGTGGCCCACGGCGGTGGCGCGTACGACGAAGGAGCCTGTCTTGCGTCCGGCGCGCAGCACCGGCGCGGTGGCCACGCCGTCCTTGCCGGTGAGGACCGTGACGTCCTTCGCGCCGCCGGGGAAGCGGGCGTCGGTGGTGCCGCGGATCTCGTAGCGGACGCGCAGGCCCTCGACCGCCTTCCCCTTGGAGTTCTTCGCGCGCACGGCCGGCCGGTCGGCGAACTCCTCGTCCGCCGTGGCGCTCACACTGCGCTCGCCCACGCGCTCCAGGCCGGTGAGCGTGGGGGGCTGGCTGGGCTTGGGGGGCCGGCTGGGCTTGGGGGGCGTCGGCTTGCCGCTGTCGCCGCCCGGCTTGTGCGGCGGGGAGGGCTTCTCCTGGCCGCCGGGCTCGGACGGGTGGGGCCTGGGGGTGGTGCCCGGGCCGGAGCCGTGGCCGGAACCGCCGCCGCTGCCCTGCCCGCTGCCCTTGCCGCCGCCGCGGGCACCGCCGTCGCCCCGGCCGCCGCCGGTGCCCGTACCGGTGCCGGAACCGCTGCCGGTGCCCGGCCCGCCGTGGCTCTTGGGCTGCTTGGGCCGCACCCCGGAACCGTCCGGCACCTCGTGCGTGCCCCTGCGGTAGTAGTCGAGCCAGGACAGCACGGTGCTCAGGTAGGCCGAGGAGCGGTTGTAGCCCAGGATCGCGCGGTCCAGGTCGCCCTGGACGCTCAGGTCGCGGTTGCCGTTGCACAGGTAGTGGCCGGCCGCCAGCGCCGCGTCGTAGATGTTGTTGGGGTCGCGCTTGCCGTCGCCGTTGCCGTCGGCGCCCCAGCCCTTGCCGTCCGGGCCGCCCTGCGCCCAGGTGGAGGGGATGAACTGCATCGGGCCGATGGCCCGGTCGTGGGTGGTGTCGCCGTCGTACAGGCCGCCGTCGGTGTCCGAGATGTTCGCGAAGCCCTTGCCGTTGAGCTGCGGGCCCCGGATCGGGGTGCGGGTGGTGCCCTCGTCGTCCACGTCGCCGCCGTTGGCCTGCCCCGACTCGACCTTGCCGATCGCGGCGAGCAGCTGCCAGGGCAGCTTGCAGCCCGGGTCGGAGGCGCCGATGGAGGACTCGGCCTTCTTGTAGGCGTCCAGGACCGTCGCCGGGATGCCGGCCTCGGCCGGGCCGGTGCCGATGGTCCCGTCACCGCGCCCGGGGCCCTTGGAACTGCCGGGCGGTACGGGGCTGTTGAGGGGCGGCAGCTCGGTGTAGTAGGGCGAGCCGCCGTCGATGGGGACGTCGGCGGGCGGCGGCGGGGCCGGGTCTCCCGTGCCGCTGGTGAGGCGCTCGGTGGCGCCCGGTGCCTGGGAAGCTGTCAGCGCGGCCAGGGCGAGCGCCGCCACCGCGGTCGTGGCCGCGCCCCTGTAGAACCGCCGCCCGAACTTGGCTGCCATACGTCCCGTCCCCTCCACGTTGACGCGCCGTGGTCCTGACACGGCGCAGCGCTCCCCGGCGCTCCAACTCAGGTGACACTACGACAACTCCCGGCGCGCATCCACTGCGCACCGGCCCCCGGCTACCGCTGCGCGAGTCCCGACATAATGATCCGAATCGATCGGGGAGAGCACAGTGCCGTTCACACTCAGTCATGCAGCCGCCGTTCTGCCGGCCATACGCCGCAACGGAACGGCTCACGGGCCGCTGATCGCCTCGGCGCTGGTGGCGGGATCCTTCTCCCCGGACCTGACGTTCTTCGCGGACTCCCTCGTCCCCGGCGGCATGCTCTTCGGAGACTTCACGCACTCCCCGCTCGGGGTGCTCACCGTGGACGCCGCCATCACCGCGGCCCTGGTCGGCGGCTGGCTGCTGCTGCGCGAGCCGCTGGCGGCGCTGCTGCCCGCGTCCTGGCAGGGCAGGGCGTACGGGCTGATGCGCGGCCGGTCCTGGCGCGGCAGGCCCCCGTGGGCGATCGCCCTGTGGCTGTATGTCTCGGCCGTACTGGGGGCGTTGACGCACATCGTGTGGGACGCCTTCACACACGGCGGCCGCTGGGGGACGCGGCTGCTGCCCGTACTGAACCAGAGCGTCGCGGGCCTGCCGGTCCACACCGTGGTGCAGTACGGGACCTCGGCGCTGGCGCTGGGCGGGATCGGCGCCTTCCTGTGGTCGGGATGGCGGCGCACCGCACCCGTCCCGGCGCCCGCGCGGCTGCCGGCCCTGACGGTGGGCGGGCGGCTGCTGGCCGTGGCGCTGCTGGCGCTGGGCGCGCTCGCCGGGACCGTGCACCGCTGTGTGCGGGCGCACGGCGTCTACGGCGACGCGGCCACCTGGTCCGACTACATACCGACCGTGCTCTTCGGCGCCGGTGCGGGACTGGCCCTGGCACTGCCGCTGTTCGCGGTGGCGGTACGCGTCCGCCACCGCGCGCGGCAGGCCGGGCCCGAGCCGGAGCGGATGTCAGTGGGCGGCTGACTCCCAGTCCTTGCCGGAGCCCACCGACACATCCAGCGGGGCGCGCAGCTCGACGGCGCCGGCCATCTCGCGCCGCACCAGCTCCTCGACCTGCTCGCGCTCGCCGGGCGCCACCTCCACCACGATTTCGTCGTGCACCTGGAGCAGCATCCGCGAGGTGAGCTCCGCGGCCCGCAGCGCCTCGTCCACCCGCAGCATCGCGATCTTGACGATGTCGGCGGCGGTGCCCTGGATCGGGGCGTTCAGCGCCATCCGCTCGGCCATCTCGCGGCGCTGGCGGTTGTCGCTGTTCAGGTCGGGCAGATAGCGGCGGCGGCCCAGGATCGTCTCCGTATAGCCGGTGGCGCGGGCCTCCTCCACGACGCGCTGGAGGTAGTCGCGCACCCCGCCGAAGCGCTCGAAGAAGTTGTCCATCAGCTTGCGGGCCTCATCGGGCTGGATGCCCAGCTGCTGGGACAGGCCGAAGGCCGACAGACCGTAGGCCAGGCCGTAGGACATCGCCTTGATCTTGCGGCGCATCTCCGCGTCCACCTGGTCCTTGGGGACGGTGAAGACGTGGGAGGCGACGGTGGTGTGCAGGTCCTCGCCCGAGGTGAACGCCTCGATCAGGCCCTCGTCCTCGGACAGGTGGGCCATCACCCGCAGCTCGATCTGGCTGTAGTCGGCGGTCAGCAGGCTCTCGTACCCCTCGCCGACCACGAAGCCGCGGCGGATGGCCCGGCCCTCGTCCGTGCGCACCGGGATGTTCTGCAGATTGGGGTCGGTGGAGGACAGCCGGCCGGTGGCGGCCACCGTCTGGTTGAAGGTGGTGTGGATACGGCCGTCGGGGGCCACCGTCTTGATCAGGCCCTCGACGGTGGTGCGCAGCTTGGCCTGCTCACGGTGGCGCAGCATGATCACCGGGAGCTCGTTCTCGGTCTGGGCCGCGAGCCAGGCCAGAGCGTCGGCGTCGGTGGTGTAACCGGTCTTGGTCTTCTTGGTCTTGGGCAGGCCCAGCTCGCCGAAGAGGACCTCCTGGAGCTGCTTGGGCGAGCCGAGGTTGAACTCGTGGCCCGCCGCGGCGTGCGCCTCCTGCACGGCCTGCTGCACCGCGGCCGCGAACTGCTGCTCCATACGGTCCAGATGGGCGCGGTCGGCCGCGATGCCCGCCCGCTCCATACGGGCCAGCAGCGCGCTGGTGGGCAGCTCCACATCGCGCAGCAGCTCGGCGGCGCCGACCTCCGCCAGCCGCGCCTCGAAGGCCTCGCCCAGATCCAGGACCGTACGGGCCTGGGCCATCAGGGCGTCCGCCTCGGCCTGCTCGTCCACGCCGAAGGCCAGCTGCCCGCTGTCGGCGGCGGCCGGGGCCAGATCGCGGCCCAGGTACTCCACCGAGAGGGCGTCCAGCGCGAAGGAGCGCCGGCCCGGCTTGACCAGATAGGCGGCCAGCGCGGTGTCCATCGTGACGCCGTCGATGCTCCAGCCGTGCTCGGCGAAGACCCGCATCAGACCCTTGGCGTTGTGCATCACCTTGGGGCGCGAGGCATCCGCGCTCCAGGCGGCGAACGCCTTCTCGTCGCCCTCGGCCAGCTGGGAGGGGTCGAACCACACGGCCGGGCCCTGGGCGGTGGCCAGCGCGATCTCGGCGACCGAGCCGGCGCCCAGCGCCCAGGTGTCGACCGTGGCCACGCCCAGCGCGCCGCCGGCGTGCTCGGCCAGCCAGGGCGCCAGCTCACCGGAGCCGATCACCGCGCCGTCCACCTCCACACCGGCGGCGACCTGCACCTCCTCGGCGGCGTCGGCGGCGCCCGGGTCCACCGCCAGCAGGCGGTCCCGCAGCCCCTGGTTGCGGATCTCCAGCGCGTCCAGGAAGACCGTGAGCGCCTGGCGGTCGTACGCGGCGCGCACCAGCTCGGCGGGGCCGCACGGCAGCGCCACGTCGCGCACCATCTCGGTCAGGCGGCGGTTGAGCTTGACCGCCTCCAGGTGGTCGCGGAAATTCTGGCCCGCCTTGCCCTTGACCTCCTCGGCCCGCTCCACCAACTCCGCGAACGAACCGAACTGGTTGATCCACTTCGCGGCGGTCTTCTCACCGACACCCGGGATGCCGGGGAGGTTGTCCGACGGGTCGCCGCGCAGCGCGGCGAAGTCCGGATACTGCGAGGGCGTCAGGCCGTACTTCTCCCGCACCTTCTCCGGGGTGTAGCGGGTCAGCTCCGAGACGCCCTTGGTGGGATAGAGGACCGTGACGTCGTCGGTGACCAGCTGGAAGGAGTCCCGGTCGCCCGTGACGATCGAGACCTGGAAACCCTGCTCGGTGGCCTGGGTGGCGAGCGTGGCGATGATGTCGTCGGCCTCGAAGCCCTCGACCGCGAACCGCTTGGCACCCATCGCGTCCAGCAGCTCGCCGATCAGCTCGACCTGCCCCTTGAACTCGTCCGGGGTCTTGGAGCGGTTCGCCTTGTACTCGGGGAACTCCTCCGAGCGCCAGGTCTTGCGCGAGACGTCGAAGGCGACCGCGAAATGCGTGGGCGCCTCGTCGCGCAGGGTGTTCGCGAGCATCGACGCGAAGCCGTAGATCGCGTTGGTCGGTTGCCCGGTGGCGGTGGTGAAATTCTCCACGGGCAGGGCGAAGAACGCCCGGTACGCCATGGAGTGCCCGTCCATCAGGAGCAGGCGGGGACGCTCGCCCCCGGCCTGATCGGTGCCGGTCGTTTCGCTCTTCTTCGCTGCCTTTGCTGCCACGCCCCCGATCCTGCCACGCCCCACTGACAATCCCCGCCGCGACAACCTCCCCGGGGCCGCTCCACAGCACTTCGTGCCAGGATTGGATACTGCATGCACGAGGCACCTACCTCTACCTCACAAGGGAGAACGCCATGGCAGGCAAGCCGCCCGCGTCGGACCCCGTCCAGGACGCGCCCGAGGTCAGCGGGCCCGAGCATTCCGCCGTCGGTCTGCCCGCCATCACCCACGCCCTGCGCATGTCCCAGAAGCAGATGGGCGTACGGCGCACGGCCCTGACCCTGCTGCGCGTCAATCAAAAGGACGGCTTCGACTGCCCCGGCTGCGCCTGGCCCGAGCCCGAGCACCGGCACACCGCCGAATTCTGCGAGAACGGCGCCAAAGCGGTGGCCGAGGAAGCCACCCTGCGCCGGGTCACCCCCGCCTTCTTCGCCGAGCACTCCGTCGCCGACCTGGCCCGGCGCAGCGGCTACTGGCTCGGCCAGCAGGGCCGGCTGACCACGCCGATGTTCCTGGACGAGAACGCCGGCCACTACGAGCCCGTCTCCTGGGAGCGGGCCTTCGACATCATCGCCGCCGAGCTGGACGCCCTGGCCTCCCCCGACGAGGCCGTCTTCTACACCTCGGGCCGCACCAGCAACGAAGCGGCCTTCCTCTACCAGCTCTTCGCCCGCGAGTTCGGCACCAACAACCTGCCCGACTGCTCCAACATGTGCCACGAGTCCTCCGGCTCCGCCCTCTCGGAGACGATCGGCATCGGCAAGGGCAGCGTCCTGCTGGAGGACCTCTACCAGGCCGACCTGATCATCGTCGCCGGGCAGAACCCGGGCACCAACCACCCCCGGATGCTCTCCGCCCTGGAGAAGGCCAAGACCGGCGGCGCGAAGATCATCTCGATCAACCCGCTGCCCGAAGCCGGCCTGGAGCGCTTCAAGAACCCGCAGACCCCCCTCGGCCTGACCCGCGGCACCGCCCTGACCGACCTCTTCCTCCAGGTCCGCCTCGGCGGCGACCAGGCCCTCTTCCGCGCCCTGAACCGCGGCATCCTCCAGACCGACGGCGCGGTCGACACGGAATTCGTACGCGAACACACCCACGGATACGAGGAGTTCGCCGCCGCGGCCCGCGCCGACGACGACTGGGAGGCGACACTGCGCGCCACCGGCCTGACCCGCCAGGAGATCGAACGCGCCCTTGAGATGGTGCTGGCCTCACAGCGCACGATCGTGTGCTGGGCGATGGGCCTGACCCAGCACAAGCACTCCGTCCCCACCATCCAGGAAGTGGTCAACTTCCTTCTGCTGCGCGGCAACATCGGCCGCCCCGGCGCCGGCGTGTGCCCCGTACGCGGCCACAGCAACGTGCAGGGCGACCGCACCATGGGCATCTTCGAGCGGCCCGCCCCCGCCTTCCTGGACGCCCTGGAGAAGGAATTCGGCTTCGCGCCCCCGCGCGAACACGGCTACGACGTCGTCCGCGCCATCCGGGCCCTGCGCGACGGGCAGGCCAAGGTCTTCTTCGCCATGGGCGGCAACTTCGTCTCCGCCACCCCCGACACCGACGTCACCGAGGCCGCCGTACGCCGCGCCCGCCTGACCGTCCACGTCTCCACCAAGCTCAACCGCTCGCACGTGGTCACCGGCGCCCGCGCCCTGATCCTGCCGACGCTGGGCCGCACCGAACGCGACGTACAAGAAGGCGGCGAGCAGTTCGTCACCGTCGAGGACTCCATGGGCATGGTGCACGCCTCCCGCGGGCGCCTGGCCCCGGCGGGACCGCAGCTGCTGTCCGAGCCCGCCATCGTCGCCCGCCTGGCCCGCCGCGTCCTGGGCAGCGCCAGCCGCACCCCCTGGGAGGAGTTCGAGAAGGACTACGGCACCGTCCGCGACCGCATCGCCGCCGTCATCCCCGGCTTCGAGGACTTCAACGCCCGCGTCGCCCGCCCCGGCGGCTTCGCCCTCCCGCACGCCCCGCGCGACGAGCGCCGCTTCCCCACCGCCACCGGCAAGGCCAACTTCACCACCGCACCCGTGGAGTACCCCGAACTGCCCGCGGGCCGGCTGCTGCTGCAGACGCTGCGCTCGCACGACCAGTACAACACCACCATCTACGGCCTGGACGACCGCTACCGCGGCATCAAGAACGGCCGCCGCGTGGTGCTGGTCAACCCCGAGGACGCCCGCGAACTGGGCCTGGCCGACGGCTCGTACACCGACCTGATCAGCGAGTGGCGCGACGGCGTGGAGCGGCGCGCCCCCGGGTTCCGCGTCGTCCACTACCCCACGGCGCGCGGCTGCGCCGCCGCCTACTACCCCGAGACCAACGTCCTGGTCCCACTGGACCACACCGCCGACACCAGCAACACCCCCGCCTCCAAGTCCGTGGTGATCAGGCTGGAGCCCTCCGCGCAGCAGTAGGCGCCCGGCCCGCCGCCCGGCCCCGGGCCGGGCGCCCGCGCGGTGACCTGATAGGAACATTCCCATCTCAACGATCACCGGGTGAGCGAAGGAGCCACTGGGCATGGGCGAGCAGAGCACGACCAAGTTTCCGCAGGAGATCCTCGACCAGTGGGCGGGGCTCGGCCTGGACCTGCCCACGCTGTTCTCCGCCGGGCACCTGGGCCGCCGGATGAGCGTGCAGGTCCTTCAGGCGGCCCCGGACCGGGTGGTGGGGACCATGCCGGTGGAGGGCAACACCCAGCCCTACGGCCTGCTGCACGGCGGCGCGTCCGCGGTCCTGGCCGAGACCCTCGGCTCGGTCGGCTCCATGCTGCACGGCGGCCCCACCAAGCTCGCCGTGGGCGTGGACCTGAACTGCACCCACCACCGCGGCGTCCGCTCCGGCCTGGTCACCGGCGTCGCCACCCCCGTGCACCGCGGCCGCTCCACGGCCACGTACGAGATCGCCATCACCGACGAGCGGCAGCGGCGGGTCTGCACCGCCCGGCTGACCTGCATGCTCCGCGATGCGGACGCCGGCGCCTACCGCAGCTGAGCGGGCGCGGACGCACCCCGCACCACGGCCCCGCACCGGAGAGATTTCCGGGCGGGGCCGTTCGCACGCCCGGCTCCGGCACGGCCCGGCGACGTAACACAGCGTGAACATGCTCACCGTACGGTCACCCCACCAGCCCCATACGCCCCAGCACCCCCGGGCCGCTCGCACCCGCACTCTCCGCTATGCGGACGCCCACCGGCACCCCCGCGCCAAATCCCCTACAGGAAGTGCGAGTTCGCACTCCGCCCCGCGTTCGCTCCCGCTGTAAGGACCATGAGGGCATAACGCTCATCGCAGGTCATAACAAGAGCGTCACATCCTGGTCAGCGCCTCTGCCCGTGCGCACAGCACCCCTCTAGAGTCACCGCCAGTCACCGCGCCGCCGGGCGCACTGCGAGCACCGACCCGGTACCACCCTGCACGGCCCGGTGCGCAACACGGTCGTGCGACAAGCACCGGCCGCGCCAAGGAAAGGACTGATCGTGCGTCACCGTTCCTTGCTCATCCTCACCACCGCGGTCACCGCAGGCGCCCTCACCATGTCCGCGTGCGGCTCCCGCAACGACGACAACGGCAACGGCAACGGCGGCAGCGGCAAGAAAGCCACCGTCGTCATCGGCCTGAGCGTCCCGCTCACCGGCGACCTCTCCGCCCTGGGCCAGGGCATCAAGAACTCCGCCCACCTCGCCGTACAGAACGCCAACAAAGCCGGCGAGGTCAAGAACGTCACCTTCGAACTACGCCCGCTGGACGACAAATCCCTGCCCACCCCCGGCCAGCAGAACGCCACCAAACTCGCCGGCGAAAAAGACGTCCTGGGCATCGTCGGCCCCCTCAACTCCAGCGTCGCCCAGTCCATGCAGCAGGTCGCCCAGTCCAACGGCGTCACCCTGATATCCCCGGCGAACACCACCCCCGACCTCAGCCAGGGCAAGAACTGGAAGAAGGACGACCGCAAACGCCAGTTCACCACCTACTTCCGCACCTCCACCACCGACGAGGTGCAGGGCGCCTTCGGCGGCAAATACGCCGCCGAGAAAATCAAAGCCAAGACCGTCTACGTCATCGACGACCAGAAAACCTACGGCGTGGGCCTGTCCGCCGCCTTCCAGGAGAAGTTCACCTCCCTGGGCGGCAAGGTCGTGGGCACCGAACACGTCAGCCCCGACGACCGCGACTTCAAGGCCGTCGTCTCCAAGGTCCGCACCGCCAAACCCGACCTCGTCTTCTACGGCGGCGAATACCCCGCGGCAGGCCCCCTGAGCCAGCAGCTCAAGGACGGCGGCGTCACCGTACCCTTCATGGGCGGCGACGGCATGTACAGCGCCGACTACATCAAGCTCAACAAAAAAGCACAGGGCGACTACGCCACCTCCGTCGGCAAGCCCGTCGAAGAACTCGCCTCCGCCAAGAAATTCATCGCCGACTACAAGGCCGCCGGATACAAAGAGCGCTACGAGGCCTACGGAGGCTCCTCCTACGACGCCGCCTGGGCCATCATCCAAGCCGTCAAAACCGTCGTCGACGCCAACGACGGCAAGCTTCCCGACGACGCCCGCAAGAAGGTCGTCGAAGCCATGAACAAGGTCAAGTTCGACGGCGTCACCGGCCCCGTCTCCTTCGACCAGTACGGCGACACCACCAACACCCTCATCACCGCCTACCAGGTCGACAAGGGCGCATGGAAGTCCCGTTACAGCGCGGAGTACAAGGGCTGACCCCGCCTCCCTGCACCACGGGCCGCGCCAGGACCCCGGTCCCCGGCGCGGCCCGCAGCACCCCGGCCCGCGTACCACTTCCCACACCACGGAGGCCCTGCGGTGAGTGAACTGCCGCAACAGCTGGCCAACGGACTCATCCTCGGCGCGATGTACGGACTCATCGCGATCGGCTACACGATGGTCTACGGCATCGTCCAGCTCATCAACTTCGCCCACGGCGAGATCTTCATGGTCGGCGGCTTCGGCGCGCTCACCGTCCACCTCGCACTCCCCAAGGACACCGCCCTCCTGCTCGCACTCCCCCTCATGCTCATCGGCGGCATCCTCGTCTCCGTCCTCGTCGCCGTCGGCGCCGAACGCTTCGCCTACCGCCCCCTGCGCACCGCCCCACGCCTGGCCCCCCTCATCACCGCCATCGGCCTCTCCCTCGCCCTCCAGCAAGCCATCTGGCAGTGGTACCCCGACGCCAAACAAGCCCGCGTCTTCCCCCAGTTCAAAGGCGCCCCCTTCGACGTCCTCGGCGCCACCATCCAGCGCGGCGACCTCTACGTCCTCATCGCCGCCCCCCTGTGCATGATCGCCCTCGGCATCTTCGTGTCCAAGACCCGCACCGGCCGCGGCATGCAGGCCACCGCCCAGGACCCCGACACCGCCAAGCTCATGGGCATCAACACCAACCGCATCATCGTGCTCGCCTTCGCCATCGGAGCCGCCTTCGCCGCCGTCGCCGCCGTCGCCTACGGCCTGCGCACCGGCGAAGTCCAGTTCCGCATGGGCTTCATCATGGGCCTCAAAGCCTTCACCGCAGCCGTCCTCGGCGGCATCGGCAACATCTACGGCGCCATGCTCGGCGGAGTCGTCCTCGGACTCGCCGAAGCCCTCGCCATCGGCTACGTCGAACACATCCCAGGCATGAGCCAGTTCGGCGGCGGAGCGTGGAAGGACGTCTGGGCCTTCGTCCTGCTCATCCTCGTCCTGCTGCTACGCCCCCAGGGCCTGCTGGGCGAACGCGTCGCGGATCGGGCGTGATACCGATGACCACCACCCACACCACCACACCGGGCACCCTGCCCCTGCCGGCCACCGGCGCCCGCATCACCACCATCATCGCCGCCCTGGCCACCGCCGCCTCCACCGCCCTGGCCTGGACCTGGAGCTCCGCCTTCCCCGGCGACCTCACCTACTACGGATCGCCCGCCGGCCTCCAGCTCCTCACCCTCGCCGGCGCCGTCCTGACCTGCTTCTTCGCCCTCGCCGCAACCGGCCTGCGCGGCCTGGGCTGGGCCGTCCCCGGCGGCCGAGGCGCCCCCGTACTGCTCCTGGCCCTGGGCACCTTCGTCACCACCTGGTTCACCCTCGGCGCCATCGCCGCCGACCTGGGCGGCCTGGCCAACCTCGAACCGGGCGGCTACGTCGCCGCCCTCACCTCACTGCTCACCCTGGCCGCCGCCCTCGGCCTGCCCGCCGACCGCACCCCCGACACACCACCACGCGGACCCTGGCAGCGCTTCACCAACTCCCTCACCTCACCTCCCCCCAAACGCCCCGCCGCCGAACTCCCCTCCTGGGCCGAAATCCTGATCATCGCCCTCGCCTTCGGCATCGCCCTGCTCATCTTCACCTACGGCATCGACGCCGAGGACGGACCGCCCTTCATCGGCTTCCTCCTGCTGGCCGCCTTCACCTTCCCGGCCGTCAACCGCTCCGGGCTCATGCAGCGCCTCGCCGCCATCACCCGCACACACCGCAGCGTGGCCCTCCTCGCCGCCTTCGTCGCCGCGGCCGCCTTCCCCTTCACCCAGGACAACGACACCTACACCCTCCTGGGCGCCAACATCCTCATCTTCGCCACCGTCGCCCTCGGCCTGAACGTCGTCGTCGGCCTCGCCGGACTCCTCGACCTGGGATACGTCGCCTTCCTCGGCGTCGGCGCCTACGCCGCCGCCCTGGTCTCCGGCTCCCCCGAATCCTCCATCGGAGTCCAATTCCCCTTCTGGGCAGCCCTGCTGACCGGAGCCGGCGCCTCACTCGTCTTCGGCGTCCTCATCGGAGCACCCACCCTGCGGCTGCGCGGCGACTACCTCGCCATCGTCACCCTCGGATTCGGCGAGATCTTCCGCCTGTCCATGCAGAACCTCAACGGCACCACCGGACCCGACGTCACCAACGGCGCCATGGGCATCCCCAACATCCCCCAACTGGAGATCTTCGGCTTCAACTTCGGCGAGACCCACACCATCCTGGGCACCCCCATCGCCCCGTACGGCAACTACCTGCTGCTGATGATCCTCGTCACGGCCTTCGTCGTCCTGGTCTTCCGCCGCTCCCACGCCTCACGCATCGGCCGCGCCTGGATCGCCATCCGCGAGGACGAGACCGCCGCCGTCGCCATGGGCATCAACAGCTTCCGGCTACGGCTGCTGGCCTTCGCCCTCGGCGCCACCCTGGCCGGACTCGCCGGCACCGTCCACGCCCACGTCGTCACCACCGCCACCCCCGACCAGTTCCAGTTCGCCGGCTCGGACGCCCCCAACTCCGCCTTCCTGCTCGCCGCCGTCATCCTCGGCGGCATGGGCACCCTCAGCGGCCCCCTCGTCGGCGCCGCACTGCTCTTCCTCATCCCCCAGAAGCTCACCTTCATGGAGGACTACCAGCTCTTCCTCTTCGGTGTCGCCCTCGTCCTGCTCATGCGCTTCCGCCCCGAAGGGCTCATCCCCGACCGCCGAAAGCAGCTCGAATTCCACGAGACCGGCCAGCTCGACGTACCCGAACAGCGCCTGCCCGACGGGGCCGTGAGCGCCGCCGAGACAAAGGCGTGACGACACCATGACCACAACCGCCACCAGCCCCACCGCCTCCGAGACGGTCCTGAACGCCGCGGGCGTCACCATGCGCTTCGGCGGACTCACCGCCGTACGGGCCGTCGACCTCACCGTCGGCAGCGGCGAGATCGTCGGCCTCATCGGCCCCAACGGCGCCGGAAAAACCACCTTCTTCAACTGCCTCACCGGCCTGTACGTCCCCACCGAAGGCACCGTCAGCTACCGCGGCACCCGCCTCTCACGCAAACCCCACCTCGTCACCAAAGCAGGCGTGGCCCGCACCTTCCAGAACATCCGCCTCTTCGCCAACATGACCGTCCTGGAAAACGTCCTCGTCGGCCGCCACACCCGCACCAAAGAAGGCCTGTGGTCCGCCCTCCTGCGCACCCCCGGCTTCCACAAGGCCGAGCGCACCAGCGAACAACGCGCCCTGGAACTCCTGGAGTTCACCGGCCTCGCCGCCAAACGCGACCACCTCGCCCGCAACCTCCCCTACGGCGAACAGCGCAAGCTCGAAATCGCCCGCGCCCTGGCCAGCGAACCCGGCCTCCTCCTCCTGGACGAACCCACCGCCGGCATGAACCCCCAGGAAACCCGCGCCACCCAGGACCTCGTCCTGGCCATCCGCGACCAGGGCACCGCCGTCCTGGTCATCGAGCACGACATGCGCTTCATCTTCAACCTCTGCGACCGCGTCGCCGTCCTCGTCCAGGGTGAAAAACTCGTCGAAGGAACCTCCGAAGTCGTCCAGGCCGACGAGCGCGTCATCGCCGCCTACCTCGGCACACCCTTCGAGGACGCACCCGGCGCGGAAGAGATCGCCGAGGTCCGCGCGGCCGAGGCCCGCACCGAGGAGAACCCACAGGACAGCGAGGGGGACGCCCGATGACCACCGCCCTGCTGGAGGTCGAGGACCTCCGGGTCGCCTACGGCAAGATCGAAGCCGTCAAGGGCATCTCCTTCACCGTCGAACCCGGCCAGGTCGTCACCCTCATCGGCACCAACGGCGCCGGAAAGACCACCACCCTGCGCACCCTGTCCGGACTCCTCAAACCCCTCGCCGGCAAGATCACCTTCGACGGGGAACCGCTCGACGGCGTCCCCGCGCACAAAATCGTCGAACGCGGCCTGGCCCACTCCCCCGAAGGACGGCGCCTCTTCCCCCGCCTGACCATCGCCGAAAACCTCCAGCTCGGCGCCTTCCTGCGCAAAGACACCGCGGGCATCACCCAGGACATCCACCGCGTCTACGAGCTCTTCCCCATCCTCGGCGAACGCCGCAAACAGGCCTCCGGCACCCTCTCCGGCGGCGAACAGCAGATGCTCGCCATGGGACGGGCCCTGATGTCCCGCCCCAAACTCCTGATGCTGGACGAACCCTCCATGGGCCTCTCCCCCATCATGATGCAAAAGATCATGGAAACCATCCGCGAACTCCGCTCCCAGGGCACCACCATCCTGCTCGTCGAACAGAACGCCCAGGCCGCCCTCTCCCTCGCCGACCACGGCCACGTCATGGAAACCGGCCGCATCGTCCTCTCCGGCACCGGCGACCACCTCCTCCACGACGAGTCGGTACGCAAGGCCTACCTGGGCGAGGACTGAACGGGCACAGACGACGGCCGCGATCCGGCCCGGCGTGATGCGGATACCGGCGAGCGGACCGCCGCCAACCGTCCACAGAGACACCCGTGTCGGCGCCGGAGCGCACAACACACGAGGACCCGCGCACCGATCACCACGGTGCGCGGGTCCTCGCGTACGAAGGGCGGGGCCTTCCGCAGGAGCGGCCCCCTGCCCCCCTACTGCTCCTTCTTCTCCTTCGCCGCCTTCTTCTCCTCGGCGTCCTCGATGACGGCCTCGGCGACCTGCTGCATCGACAGGCGGCGGTCCATGGACGTCTTCTGGATCCAGCGGAAGGCGGCGGGCTCGGTGAGCCCGTACTGGGTCTGGAGAATGCTCTTGGCGCGGTCGACCAGCTTGCGGGTCTCCAGGCGCTGGGTGAGGTCGGCGACCTCCTTCTCCAGCTCCTTCAGCTCCGTGAAGCGGCTCACGGCCATCTCGATGGCCGGCACCACGTCGCTCTTGCTGAAGGGCTTGACGAGGTACGCCATGGCGCCGGCGTCGCGCGCCCGCTCGACGAGCTCGCGCTGCGAGAACGCGGTGAGCATGAGCACCGGGGCGATGCTCTCCTCGGCGATCTGCTCCGCGGCCGAGATCCCGTCCAGGACCGGCATCTTCACATCGAGGATCACCAGGTCCGGGCGGTGCTCCCGCGCCAGCTCCACGGCCCGCTGCCCGTCCCCGGCCTCACCGACGACGGAGTAGCCCTCCTCCTCCAGCATCTCTTTGAGATCGAGACGGATGAGGGCCTCGTCCTCCGCGATCACCACACGCGTGGTCAAAGGCGGTACATGCGACTGGTCATCTTCGACGACGGGCTGCTCGGGCTCGGCGGCGCTCACGGATCTCCTCTTCCAGGAAGGTGGTGCCCCATGAGCCTACCCAGCTCCTGTATGGTGTTCCCACAGCGGGGAGGCAGTAGCCTTGGATTCCGCGAGCCCCGGTAGCCCAATTGGTCAGAGGCCATGGATTCAAAACCCATCCAGTGTCGGTTCGAGTCCGACCCGGGGTACTTTACCTTCGATTCCAAGGTCACTTGAGAATCGACATTCTTCACCCGTTCTAGCGGGTGTTCGCCGAACAGGCACGCGGCGGCAAAGATCCGGTCAAGCTCGTACCCATGTACGACCTCGATACGCGCAAGCGGGCTCTCGCACTCGTCTCACAAGGCCGCAGCCTGAACTCTGTGAGCAAGCAGACCGGGATATCCCGCTACGCGATTCGCCAGTGGCAAGTCCGCATCGAGCCGGTCTCCCGCACATCGGATTGCCCGCGCTGCGCATCCGAGCCACAACTGCCGAAAGACCACGCGGCGTACGCGTACCTCCTGGGCCTGTATCTGGGCGACGGCTGCATCAGCAGACACCGGCGCGGCGGTTATGCGCTGCGTATCGCGTGTGCCGACGCCTGGCCTGGGCTCATCGAAGCATGCCGCGAAGCCATCAAGCGCGTCTGGCCCGCGAACAGCGTCGGCGTGACCCAGCGGCAAGGCTGCGTCATGGTGACCACCTACAGCCACCATTGGCCGTGCCTGTTCCCTCAGCACGGCCCCGGCAAGAAACACGAGCGACCCATTGTTCTGGAGCCCTGGCAACAGCGGATCGTGGATGCGTATCCCTGGGATTTCATCCGCGGGCTGATCCACTCCGACGGCTGCCGGATCACCAACTGGGCGTCCCGCACGGTGGGTGGCGAGCGCAAGCGGTACGAGTATCCGCGTTACTTCTTCACCAATACGTCCGACGACATCGTGCAGCTCTACACGAACACCCTCGACAAGCTGGGGGTCGAGTGGAAGCCGACGCGGCAGTCCCGCAGGGCGCAGAACATCTCCGTCGCCCGGCGGGCATCCGTCGCGCTCATGGACGAGCATGTCGGGCCGAAGTACTGAGACCGCGGCCCGGCATGGGTGGGGCTACTTCGGGGAGTCGTCCTCGCCGATGTGGTGGACGCGGACGAGGTTGGTGGAGCCGGCGACGCCGGGTGGGGAGCCGGCCGTGATGATGACGACGTCGCCCTTTTGACAGCGGCCGATCTTCAGGAGCATCTCGTCGACCTGGGCGACCATCTCGTCGGTGGAGTCGACGGTCGGGCCGAGGAAGGTCTCCACGCCCCAGGTGAGGTTGAGCTGGGAGCGGGTGGCGGGGACGGGGGTGAAGGCGAGGAGGGGGATGGGGGAACGGTAGCGGGACAGGCGCTTGACCGTGTCGCCGGACTGCGTGAAGGCGACCAGGAACTTCGCGCCGAGGAAGTCGCCCATCTCGGCCGCCGCGCGGGCGACCGCACCGCCCTGGGTGCGGGGCTTGCTGCGGTCGGTCAGGGGCGGCAGGCCCTTGGCGAGGATGTCCTCCTCGGCCGCCTCGACGATGCGGCTCATGGTCTTGACGGTCTCGGTGGGGTACTTGCCGACGCTGGTCTCGCCGGAGAGCATCACCGCGTCCGTGCCGTCGATGACGGCGTTGGCGACGTCGGAGGCCTCGGCGCGCGTGGGCCGGGAGTTGTCGATCATCGAGTCGAGCATCTGTGTGGCGACAATGACCGGCTTGGCGTTGCGTTTGGCGAGTTTGATGGCGCGCTTCTGGACGATCGGGACGGTTTCCAGGGGCATTTCGACGCCCAGGTCGCCGCGGGCGACCATGATGCCGTCGAAGGCGGCGACGATGTCGTCGATGTTGTCGACGGCCTGGGGCTTTTCGACCTTGGCGATGACGGGGAGGAAGCGGCCCTCCTCGCGCATGATGCGGTGCACGTCCTCGATGTCGCGGCCGCTGCGCACGAAGGACAGGGCGATGATGTCGGCGCCGGTGCGCAGGGCCCAGCGCAGGTCGTCCTGGTCCTTCTCGGACAGGGCCGGGACGGAGACGGCGACGCCGGGAAGGTTGAGGCCCTTGTGGTCGGAGACCATGCCGCCTTCGATGACCTTGGTGCGGACGCGGGGTCCGGAGACGCCGGTGACCTCCAGGGTCACTTTGCCGTCGTCGACGAGGATGCGTTCGCCGACGGTGACGTCCTCGGCGAGGCCTTCGTAGGTGGTGCCGCAGAGGTGGCGGTCGCCTTGGACGGAGGGTTCGACGGTGATGGTGAACTCGTCGTCGCGTTCAAGGAGTACGGGTCCTTCGCTGAAGCGGCCGAGGCGGATCTTCGGGCCTTGAAGGTCGGCGAGGACGCCGACGTTGCGGCGGGTCTCCTCCGATGCCTTGCGGACCCGTTCGTAGCGTGCCTCGTGCTCGGCGTAGGTGCCGTGGCTGAGGTTGAAGCGGGCCACGTCCATGCCGGCCTCGACGAGTGCCTTGATCTGCTCGTACGAGTCGGTGGCGGGTCCCAGTGTGCAGACGATCTTTGCTCGGCGCATGGCATCGACCCTACGACTTACCGGCAAGTAGGGAACTGTGAGGAAGTGACTGCCCAACGTCCGCTGGATGAAAGGCTATTGACAATTAATTGAATGCGCGGAAGGGCGCTCTGATGAGCGGAAAGGCGGGTGTGGAAAGGCGGATTCCGGAACGTGGTCACAGAGTTGGGCGGGTCATGGTGAATCGGGCGTTGATGTGGGCGTAGACCTCTTGGCGCTCGGGTTCGAGGTCGAGGGCGGGGGCCGCCTCGGGGGCGCCGCCGGCGAAGGCGGCGTGGGCGCGCAGCATGCCGCCGGCGGGGGCGGTCATCGGGATGGGGTTCTCGGCGTCCAGGTCGGCGAGTTCGACGATGGCGTCGAGGCGGGCGCCGAGGGCCTCGGCGTATTCGCGGGCGCGCTGTACGGCTTCGCGTACGGCCTGCTGGCGGGCTTCGCGGTGGGCGGGTGAGTCGGGGCGCAGGGCCCACCAGGGGCCGTCGACGCGGGTGAGTTCGAGGTCGGCGAGGCGGGTGACGAGTTCGCCGAGGGCGGTGAAGTCGGCGAGGGTGGCGGTGCTCTGGACGCGTCCGTGGTAGGCGCGGATGCGTTCGTGGCGGCCTTTTTCGGTGAGTTCGGGGGTGATGGTGAAGGAGCCGGTCTCCAGTTTTTCGACGGTGTCGCCGTAGGACTTGATCAGGGTGAGGACTTGGTCGTTGCGGCGGGTGAGGTCGCTCAGGGCGGTTGTGCGGTCGGTGCCGCGGGCGCTGGTGGTGATGGTGATGCGGGCGATCTCGGGGTCGACTTCGAGGCGGGCTTCGCCGCGGACGGCCAGGCGGGGGGTGTCGGGGGTGCCGTAGGGGACGGGTGCCGGGGTGGTTGTGGGGTCGGTCATGGGTGCAGCCTGGCATGGAGGCGGTGGGTTGTCCGGGAGGTGGCGGGACGAGGCCGGTGCGGGCGGGGGTGGCGGGGTGGGAACGGTCACCTGATCGCAATCTGGCGGGGGTGTTGCGCGGGGTGTGGCTGCGCCAGAATCTACGCGCGTTGTGCTGGTCCGCAGCAGGGTGGCCGGCTCGTACGAGGGAGTGGGCATGCCGGTGGACCGTAGGAAGTTCCTGGGGAGTTCTGTGACCGCGGGGGCGGGTGCGGCGCTGGTGGTTGCCGCGGCTCCGGCTGCGGAGGCGTACGGCGGGGGCGTGGGGCGCGGGCGGGAGCGGCGGTATTCCTTCACCGTCATGGGCACCACGGATCTGCACGGCAATGTCTTCAACTGGGATTACGCCACGGATGCGGAGTTCGACGACAAGGACCACAACGATGTGGGGCTGGCGAAGATTTCGACGCTGGTGTCGCGGGTCCGCGCGGAGAAGGGCCGGGGCAATACGCTGCTGATCGATGCGGGTGACACGATCCAGGGCACGCAGCTGGGTTATTACTACGCCAAGGTGGATCCCATTACGGGGGCGCGGGGTCCGGTGCATCCGATGGCGCGGGCGATGAATGCGATCGGCTATGACGCGGCGGCGCTCGGTAATCATGAGTTCAATTACGGGATCGAGGTGCTGCGGAAGTTCGAGGAGCAGTGCGATTTCCCGTTGCTGGGTGCGAATGCGGTGGATGCGAAGTCGCTGCGGCCGGCTTTCCCGCCGTATGTGATGCGGCGGCTGCGGGTGCCGCACGGGCGGGATGTGAAGGTGGCGGTGCTGGGGCTGACGAATCCTGGGATCGCGATCTGGGACAAGGCGCATGTGCAGGGGCGGATGGCTTTTCCGGGGCTGGAGGAGCAGGCGGCGAAGTGGGTGCCCAGGCTGCGGTCGATGGGTGCGGATGTGGTGATCGTCGCCGCGCATTCGGGGGCGAGCGGTACGTCTTCGTACGGTGATCAGCTGCCCTACGTGGAGAATGCGGCGGCGCTGGTGGCGGAGCGGGTGCCGGGGATCGACGCGATTCTGGTCGGGCATGCGCACACGGAGATCGCCGAGCGGCGGGTGGTGAACAAGGAGACCGGCCGTGAGGTGGTGCTGTCGGAGCCGCTGAAGTGGGGGCAGCGGCTGACGCTCTTCGATGTCGGTCTGGTGTGGGGCAAGGGGCGCTGGCGGGTGGATTCGGTGTCGGCGAAGGTGCTGGATTCGCGGGAGGTGGAGGAGGACCGGAGGATCACGGGGCTGCTGCGGGGTGCGCACCGGAAGGTGGTGGCGTATGTGAATCAGGTGATCGGGCGGTCGGATGCGCTGATGACGGCGGCCGAGGCGCCGTACAAGGACACTCCGGTGCTGGATTTCATCGCTTTTGTGCAGGCCGAGGTGGTGCGCAAGGCGTTGGCGGGCGGGGAGTTCGCGAAGCTGCCGGTGTTGTCGCAGGCGTCGTGTTTCTCGCGGTCCGCCGCGGTGCCGGCGGGTGAGGTGACGATCCGGTCGATGGCGGCGCTGTACCCGTTCGACAACACGCTGGAGGCGCGTGTGATCAATGGGAAGCAGCTGAGGGAGTATCTGGAGTTCTCCGCCCGGTATTACGTGCGAACGGCGGCTGGTGGTCCGGTGGATCCGGCGAAGCTGACGAATGCGGAGGGGATTCCGGATTACAACTACGACGCGGTGAGCGGGGTCTCGTACGAGATCGATATCGCACAGCCCGCGGGGCAGCGGATCGGGAAGCTGACGTTCGAGGGGGAGCCGGTTGCCGATGACGCGCGGTTCGTGCTGGCGGTGAACAATTACCGGGCGAGCGGTGGCGGGAACTTCCCTCATGTGGCGAAGGCGCAGCAGGTGTGGTCGACGTCGGACGAGATCCGGAATCTGATCATTGGGTGGGTGAAGGAGAGCGGGCGGATCGATCCGGCGCGTTTTGCCGCGGTGGAGTGGAGGCTGACGCGGGAGGGGGTTCCGGTGTTCTGAGTGGGGGCCGGGTGGGAGGGGTTCGCGCCGGTGCGCCTGCCCCGCCCACCCCGCCGGTGCGCCTGCCCCGCCCACCCCGCTTCCCTCCCCTGGGGTCCGTGCCGGTGGTCAGTGCCTGATGTGGTGTACGAGGGTGGTGGGGCGGGGTTCGGGGCGGCGGGCCGGGGGGACGAGGCCGAAGGTGGTGAAGGCGGTGCGGGGCGGCAGGGGGTAGGGGTCCTTGCCGGTGAGGGAGTTGAGGATGAGGGCGCTGCGCCAGGCGGCGAGGCCGAGGTCGGGGGTGCCGACGCCGTGGGTGTGGCGTTCGGCGTTCTGGACGTGGACGGCGCCGGTGACGGCGGGGTCCAGGACGAGGCGGTGGGCTTCGTCGATGCGGGGGCGTTCCTGGGAGTCGCGGCGCATGTAGGGGTCGAGGGCGGCGAGGAGGGTGTCCAGGCGGCGTTCGCGGTAGCCGGTGGCGAGGACGACGGCGTCGGTGGTGAGGCGGCTGCGGGCGGCCTGGTGGGCGTGTTCGAGGTGGAGTTCGACTTTGGTGGTGCCGACGCGGCCTGCGGTGCGGACGGTGACGCCGGGGGTGAGGACGGCGTCGGGCCAGCCGCCGTGCAGGGTGCGCTGGTAGAGCTCGTCGTGGATGGCGGCGATGGTGTCGCGGTGGATGCCCTTGTGGAGCTGCCACTGCTGGGGGACGAGTTCGTTGCGTACGGATTCGGGGAGGGCGTGGAAGTAGCGGGTGTAGTCGGGGGTGAACTGTTCCAGGCCGAGTTTGCTGTGTTCGGTGGGGGCGAAGGCGGGGGTGCGGGCGAGCCAGTGGAGCTTTTCGTGTCCTGCGGGGCGGTTGCGGAGCAGGTCGAGGAAGACTTCGGCGCCGGACTGTCCTGATCCGATGACGGTGACGTGGTCGGCGGCGAGCAGGTGGTCGCGGTGGGTGAGGTAGTCGGCGGCGTGGTGGACGGGGACGGCGGGGGCTTCGGCGAGGGGCTTGAGGGGTTCGGGGAGGTAGGGGGTGGTGCCGATGCCGAGGACGAGGTTGCGGGCGTAGGAGCGGCCGAGGGCTTCGGCTTCGCCGTCGGCGTCGAGTTGGGTGAAGTCGACTTCGAAGGCTTCGCGTTCGGGGTTCCAGCGCACGGCGTCGATCTGGTGGCCGAAGTTGAGGGTGGGGAGGTTTTCGCTGACCCAGCGGCAGTAGGCGTCGTATTCGGCGCGCTGGATGTGCAGGCGCTCGGCGAAGTAGAAGGGGAAGAGGCGTTCGCGGGTCTTGAGGTAGTTGAGGAAGGTCCAGGGGCTGGCGGGGTCGGCGAGGGTGACGAGGTCGGCGAGGAAGGGGGCGTGGACGGTGGCGCGGTCGATGAGCAGGCCGGGGTGCCAGTGGAAGGCGGGGCACTGGTCGTAGAAGGCGCAGCGCAGTTCGGTGAGGGGGTGGGCGAGGGCGGCGAGGGAGAGGTTGAAGGGGCCGATGC
>NZ_JBSIBZ010000062.1:0-60667 GCF_058245575.1 Streptomyces sp. UF-297
GGGCCCCTGTGGGCCCGGCACGGTCGATGCTGGGCCTTGTCCCAGGGGCAAGGTCAAGGGGCGGGGAGCAGGGGCGGTGACATGCTGGATCGGGGGGGGCGGGCGGTGACAGCGGTGACGAGAGGGGTTGGGGCGCATGGGGTCGCATGCGGTGGTCCGGGTGGGCGGGCGTGAGATGGCGTACGAGGACTTCGGCGGCGACGGGCCGGTGCTGCTCGCCGTGCACGGGTCCTTCGGCCGGGGCGCGATCTTCGGCGGGCCGGCCGAGCGGCTGGCGGGGCGGGCCCGCGTCATCGCGCCCGACCAGCGCGGGCACGGGCACAGCGAGCACGGCGGGGGCGGCTCGCGCAAGGACTTCGTCGGCGATCTGGCGCTGTTCGTCAACGAGCTGGGGCTGGGTCCCGTCGTGGTGCTCGGACATTCGCTCGGCGGCATCAACGCCTACCAACTCGCCGCGTGGCACCCCGAGTTGGTCGCCGCGCTGATCGTGGAGGACGTCGGGCCCGTCATGCGGACCCCGGAGGTCGAGCACCCGGTGCTCGATGTGCGCGGCTGGCCCCGCGAGGCGGCCACCCGCGCACAGCTGGCGGCGGCGATCGAGGCGCGCGGCGTCCCGGACAGCGCGTACTTCCTGCGGAGCGCCGAGCAGGACCCGCGCAGCGGCCGCTGGCGGCTGCTCTTCGACTGGGAGGAGATGATGTCCGTCCAGGAGGGCGGGGTCGGCGACTGGTGGCAGGACTGGCTCGCCTCCGCCTGCCCCGCGCTGGTGCTGCACGGGCACGGGAGCACGCTGCTGCCCACGCCGCTGGCGCGCGAGATGACCCAACGGCGGCCCGGCACACGGCTCGTGGAGTTCCCGGACGCCGGGCACTGGATCCACGACGACGACCCGGACGGGTTCGCGCGGGCGGTCGGGGAGTTCCTGGACGGCCTGCGCGCGGGGTGACCCTGCGGCGCGGCGGCCCGGCATGAACGGCGCAGCGCGAGTCGGGCCGGAGTCGGAAGTCGGTCGTAGGCGGGCCGGTCGGAGGTGAGGGCGCACAGCCGCGGGGAAGGGTGGAGGGGGTACTCCCGGAACTCGACTGCTGGAGACGGACGTTGAACACCTCGCACACCCACCGCCACCCCCACACCAAGGGCCCGGCCGGCCACGCGAGCGCCGAGGAGCCCGCGGCCGATGTCGCGCCCGAAGCCGTCGCCGCCGCACACCTGCTGGACCAGGCCCTGGGACATCTCTACTCCGCCTCGCTGCGCGCCGCGGCGGACCTGCGGATCGCCGACCACCTCGACGCGGGCCCGCGCACCACCGCCGACCTGGCCCGGCGTACGGACACCGACGAGGTCTCGCTGCGGCGGCTGCTGCGCTATCTCGCCTCGCGCGAGGTCTTCCGCGAGGACGAGAACGGGGCGTTCCACCTCACCCCCGCCGCGCGGTATCTGCGGACCGGCACTCCCGGTTCGCTGCACGCCGCGGTCGTCATGCTCACCGAGGAGATGTTCCTGCGCCCCGAGTCGGCGCTGCAGGAGACCGTACGGACCGGGGAGCCCGCCTTCCCCAAGGTCTTCGGCGCACCCTTCTTCTCGTACCTCAACGACCACGCGGCGGCCCGCGAGCTCTTCGACGTCGGCATGGCGGCCTTCTCCGACCCGGTCAACGGCCGGGTCGCGGACACCTATCCGTTCCCCGAGCGGGGGGTGGTGGTCGATGTCGGGGGCGGCCGGGGCGGGCTGCTGCGCGACGTACTGCTGCGGCACCCGGGGCTGACCGGGGTGCTGTGCGACCAGGAGCAGGCGCTGCGGGAGCATCTGCTGGACGTTCCGGAGCTGGCGGGCCGGTGGCGGGCGGTGCCGGGCGACTTCTTCACCGCGGTGCCCGAGGGCGGCGACTTCTACCTGCTCAAGCACGTGCTGCCCGACTGGGGCGACGAGGACTGCGTCCGCATCCTCGGCTCGTGCCGGCGGGCCATGGCGCCCGGCGGCCGGGTGCTGATCGTGGACTCCGTACTGCGCCCCGGCAACGAGCCGCACCCGGGCAAGGGCCTGGACGTGGCGATGATGATGCTCCAGGAGGGGCGGGCGCGGGAGCCCGGCGACCTGGACGCGCTGCTCGCCGGAGCCGGGCTGCGGCGCACCCGGACGCTGCGCACACCGGCGTTCCCCTCGATCGTGGAGGCGGTGGCGAAGGCGGGCAACGACGGCTAGCGGTACGGCCGTACGGGGGGTGTTACGCCGTCGGGCGGCGGGCGGGGGTACGCAGTTCGAGGGCGGTCAGGGGGACGAAACCGAGCGGTGCCGCGCCGTGGGCGTCCGTAGGGGCCGCGCGCCCGTCGAGGCGGCGCAGCATGGCCAGCGCGATGCGTTCGCCCTGCGCCTTGGCGCGCTCCGCGGTGGGGCCGGCGTGCAGTCCGTCGACGGCGGAGCGCCACAGCTGGAGCCAGCGGCCGAAGTGCTCGGCGCTCAGCGGCCGTTGGCGGTGCAGGGCGGCGTGCGGGGCGTAGGCGTCGCGGGGGCGGGCGGCGGCGCCGAACAGGACGCGCTCCCAGAAGTCGACGCTGCGCGGCAGGTGCGCCCCGAGGTCGGTGCGGGCGAGCGCGGTGAAGTACCCGCCGATCAGCGGGTCGCGGAAGGCGGCCTCGTAGAAGCGGCCGAGGAGGGCCTCCAGGTCGGCGCGGGTGGTGATGTCGGTGCGGGCGGTGATGTCGGTGCGGGCGGCGGCGCGGACCGGCGGGGCCTCGTCCATGGCCGGTGACTCCTGTGGGGTGCGGGGTGTTCCGGGTGCGGGGTGTTCCGGGTGCTGTTGATGTCCGGACTACCACAGGTGGCCACCGGACCGCGGCAAGAGCGGTGAGTACGCGGGACGGCCCGTCAGGTCCGGCAACCTGACGGACAAGGAGTGGTTTTGAACCACTTGGGCGGTGTGCGCGCTTAGCGTGAAGGCACGGGCCGCGCCACCCCGACCCCTGGCAGCGGCCCGGCCAACTTCCGTCCCGACCGCATCGATCGTGGAAAGGCGGCCCAGGCCATGCCCGAGCTCGTACTGGCCGTTCGCGGCAGCGCAGTCCCGGAAGCGGCACAGACCGTGGACCGGCTCGCCGGTCTGATCACCCGGCTCGGCGGGATACGGCCGGTGACCGGCCACCTCGACCACCAGGAACCGAGCCTGGCGCACGCGCTGCAGGCGGTCTCCGCGGAGGGACACGGCAGCGCGGTCGTGGTGCCGCTGCTGCTGGGCGAGGGCTATCACCACACCGTGGACATCCCCGCCGTCGTGGAGTCCGCGCGGGCGCGGGGGCTGCGGTGCGCGCTGACCGCGGGGCTCAGCGGCGAGGTGTCGGTGGCCTTCGCGCTGTACGAGCGGCTGCGCGCGGCCGAGCGCCGGGCGGGCGGCAAGGCGGACGCGGTCGTGCTGGCCTCGGCGGGCTCCTCGCGCCCCGGCGGCACGGACGGGGCGCGTACGGCCGCCCGTCAGCTGCGGCAGCTGCTGGGCGGGGAGCGCGGGCGGGTGCCGGTGCGGCCCGGGTACTGCTCGGCGGCCGGGCCCTCGGTCGAGGAGGCCGTCGAGGAGCTGCGCAGGGACGGCCACCGGCGGATCGCCGTGGCCGCGCACCTGCTGGCGCCGGGCCGCTTCAGCGCGTCCCTGGACCGGCTGGGCGGCGCGGCGTGGGTCGTGACGGCCCCGCTGGCCGACCACTCGCGCCTGGCCCGCCTGGTGCTGCGGCGCCACGCCGCGGGGCGGATGTCGCTGTCCTCGTATCTGGCCGTCTGACCCGGACGCGGGTCGGCTCGTCCGGCCCCGGCGGGGGTCGGCCCCCCGGCCCGGAGCGGGGGTGCGCGCGCCGTGGTGGCCGCCGCGGTATCGCCCGGCCGGCGCCGGGCTCGTCCTCAAACGCCGGACGGGCTGGATTTGGACGGGCTGGATCTGTACGGGCTGGATTCGCACGGGCCGGACTCGTGCGGGCCGGGTCTGCGCGGGTGGTGGCCGCCGGCGGAAACGGCCCCCCGTACGGCCGCGCGCCGCCACAATCCCCCGTCCGGCGGATACGCGCGCGCCAACTCGCCCTGGCGTCGGACGCGTTGACGCGGGGCGCGCCGCGTAATCGCCCGCTCCGCTCCGTCTCCCCCGGTCGAAAGTCCGCCGGACCTGATGTCTCGTTAGATCGGTCCGCCGCGTCCGGCGGTCGCGAGGACTCAGGGAGAGGACGGGTGCGTGCTGTTTCTGCTGGTCGCGCACATCGTGGCCGCGCTTGCCGCGCCTGCTCTCGTACGCGTTCTGGGGCGCGGCGCCTTCCTGGTGCTGGCGCTGGTGCCGGCCGGGTGCGCCGTATGGGCCCTGACGCGGGCGCCCGCTGTACTGGACGGGTCGCCGCTGGTCGAGCGGGTCTCCTGGCTCCCCGCCTATGAGCTGAACCTGGATCTGCACGTCGATCCGCTGGCGATGGTGATGATGCTGCTGGTCACCGGCGTCGGCGCGCTGGTGCTGGTGTACTGCGCGCGCTACTTCGACCCCGGGGACCGCTCGGTGGGCCGGTTCGCCGCCACCCTGGTGGCGTTCGCGGGGGCGATGCTGGGGCTGGTGGTCGCGGACAACCTGATCCTGCTCTATGTCTTCTGGGAGCTGACCACGGTCTTCTCCTATCTGCTCATCGGGCACTACCGGGAGCGGCAGGAGAGCCGCCGGGCCGCGCTGCAGTCGCTGGTGGTCACCACGCTCGGCGGACTGGCGATGCTGGTGGGGCTGCTGCTGCTCGGGCACACCGCGGGCAGCTTCACCGTCTCCGCCATCCTCGCCGACCCGCCGCCCGCGACGGGCCCGGTGACCTGGGCGCTGGTGCTGATCCTGGTGGGCGCGCTGTCGAAGTCCGCGCAGTTCCCCTTCCACTTCTGGCTGCCGGGGGCGATGGCCGCGCCCACCCCGGTCAGCGCGTATCTGCACGCCGCCGCCATGGTGAAGGCGGGCGTCTTCCTGGTGGCGCTGCTGGGCCCCGCCTTCGCCGGGTATCCGCCCTGGCGCGCCGTAGTGGTGGGGCTCGGGCTGCTGACGATGCTGCTGGGCGGGTGGCGGGCGCTGCGGCAGTACGACCTGAAGCTGCTGCTGGCGTACGGCACGGTCAGCCAACTGGGCCTGCTGATGGTGCTGTTGGGGACGGGCACGCGGACGGCCGCGGTGGCGGGGCTGGCCATGCTGGTGGCGCACGCCGCGGCCAAGGGCGCGCTGTTCATGGTGGTGGGGATCGTGGACCACGCGACGGGCACCCGCGACATGCGGCGGCTGCGCGGGCTGCGCCGGGAGACGCCGGTGGTGTTCTGGGCCACGGTGGTGGCGCTGGCGTCGATGGTGGGGCTGCCGCCGACCGCGGGTTTCGTGGCCAAGGAGGCGGCGTACCAGGCGTTCATCGAGGCGGGTCCCGAAGGTCTCGGCGGCCCGTGGCGGCAGCTGGTGCTGGCGGGGGTGGTGGCCGGTTCGGCGCTGACCCTCGCGTACGGGGCGCGCTTCTTGTGGGGCGGTTTCTTCGACGGGCCGGGGGGCGGTGCGGTGGCCGGGGTGCGGCACCGGCCCGGGTGGCTGTTCACCTCGCCGCCGGTGCTGCTGGCGGCGCTGGGGGTGGCGCTGGGGTGTGCCGCGCCGCTGTGGAACGGGGCGGTGGCCGCGTACGCCGACCAGTACGGGACCGGCGGCGGGCACGGGTACTACCTGGCGCTGTGGCACGGGTTCGGGCTGGCGCTGGGGCTGACCGGGGTGACGCTGGCCGTGGGGGCGCTGCTGTTCGTGGCGCGGGAGCGGGTGCTGCGGGCGCAGGCCGCGGTGGCGCTGCGCTTCAGCGCCGACGGGGTCTACCACCGGGTGATGCTCGGGATGGACCGGGTGGCGTTCACGGTGACCACGACGGTGCAGCGGGGGTCCCTGACGGGCCATCTGGCGGCGATCCTGGTGGTGCTGGCGGTACTGCCGGTACTGGCGCTGGTGAGCGGCGGGCCGTGGCACACGCGGACGCACCCGTGGGATTCGCCGGTGCAGCTGGCGGCCGGGGCCGTCATCGCGATCGCCGCGGTGGCGCTGGTGGCGATGCGGCACCGGCTGAGCGCGGTGCTGCTGGCAGGCGTGACCGGCTACGGGACCAGCGTGCTGTTCGTACTGGAGGGGGCGCCGGATCTGGCGCTGACCCAGTTCCTGGTGGAGACGGTCAGCCTGGTGCTGTTCGTCCTGGTGCTGCGGCGGCTGCCGGCGCACTTCCCGGCCCGGCGCCCCGGGCGGATCGGGCGCGCCTGGCGGGCGTTGCTGGCGGTGGGCGCGGGGCTGGTGACCGCGGGGCTGCTGATCGCGGCCGGCGGCGCGCGGGTGGAGCGGCCCGTCTCCGACCCGGGGATGGCGCAGGCGGCCGTCGAGGGCGGCGGGCGCAACATCGTCAATGTGACGCTGGTGGACCTGCGGGCCTGGGACACCTTCGGCGAGATCTCCGTGCTGAGCGCCTGCACCGCCGGAGTGACCGGGCTGGTGTTCCTGCGCCGCCTGCTGACCGCGGTGCCCCGCGCGACGGGGACTCAGGAAGCGCAGGGAGCGGTGGCCGGGCTGCTGCGGGCGGCGTACACCGTGGCCGCCGGGCGCCGCTCGCTGCTCTTCGAGGTGATGACGCGGCTGACCTTCCACACCGCCGTCGTGCTCTCCCTCTATCTGCTCTTCGCCGGGCACAACGCGCCGGGCGGCGGCTTCGCCGGCGGCATGACCGCGGGCCTGGCGATGGTGCTGCGCTATCTGGCGGGCGGCCGCTTCGAGCTGGGCGAGGCGGCACCGATCGGCGCGCAGGTGCTGATCGGCGCGGGGCTGACGCTCGCCGCGCTGACGGCCCTGGCGCCCCTCGCGTTCGGCGGGACGGTGCTGCAGAGCGCCGCGATCGACTTCGGCCTTCCGCTGGTGGGCCAGGTGCACACCACGACCGCCCTCTTCTTCGACATCGGGGTGTATCTGCTCGTGGTCGGCATGGTCCTGGACTTCCTGCGGGCGCTGGGCGCCGAGATCGACCGGCAGTGGCAGGAGCGGGAGGTGACGGCGTGGAGCTGAGCGTGAGTGTGACGCTGGCCGGCACCGTCGCGGTGCTGGTGGCCGCCGGGGTGTATCTGCTGCTCTCGCAGAGCCTGAGCCGGCTGCTGCTGGGCGTGGTGCTGCTGGGCAACGGCGCCAACCTGCTGATCCTGGCCACCTCGGGGCGGGCCGGGCGCCCGCCGATCCTGGGCGGGGACGGCCGGATGAGCGACCCGCTGCCCCAGGTCATGATCCTGACCGCGATCGTCATCACGCTGGGCATGACGGCGTTCCTGCTCGCGACGGCCTACCGCTACTGGCAGCTGACGGGCGACGACGTACTCCAGGACGACGTGGAGGCGCGGCGGCTGGCGGGCAAGGACCGGTGCGCCCGCACCGGCGCCAGCGACGAGTCGGAGTACGAGCCGCAGGACGAGCCGCGCCCGGGAGGCACCTCGTGAACAACGCCCTGGTGGCCCTGCCCGTGCTGATCCCGCTGCTGGGCAACGGTGTGACGGCGGCGCTCGGCCCGCGCGTGCTCAACGGGCAGCGCGCGGTGAGCGTGTGCGCGCTGGTGGCCGTGCAGATCGTCGAGGCGGTGCTGCTGGTGCAGGTCTACCAGGACGGCCCGCAGGTGCTGCACGTGGGCGGCTGGGCCGCGCCGCTGGGCATCGTCCTGGTCGCCGACCGGCTCTCCACGCTGATGCTGCTCGTCTCCACCTCCATCGCGCTGGCGGTGCTGGTGTACGCGATCGGGCAGGGCGTGGCCGACGCCGTCTCGCGCACGCCGCAGGCGGTGTTCATCCCCTCCTTCCTGGTGCTGACCGCGGGGGTCTCCAACGCCTTTCTGGCCGGGGACCTGTTCAACCTGTACGTGGGCTTCGAGCTGCTGCTGGTGGCCAGTTACGTCCTGCTCACCCTCGGCGGCACCGAGTCGCGGCTGCGCACCGGCACCACGTACATCGCGGTCAACCTGCTGTCCTCGGTGCTGTTCCTGACGGCCATCGGGCTGGTGTACGCGGCCACCGGCACACTCAACCTGGCGCAGCTGGCGGGGCGGCTGGACGCGCTGGGCGACGGCATCCGGCTGGTGCTCCAGCTGATGCTGCTGATCGCCTTCGGCATCAAGGCGGCCGTCTTCCCCCTCAACGCCTGGCTGCCGGACTCCTATTCGACGGCGCCCGCGCCGGTCACCGCGGTCTTCGCCGGGCTGCTGACCAAGGTCGGCGTGTACGCGATGATCCGCACCAACACGCTGCTCTTCCCCGACGGGCGCCTGGACGACGTGCTGATGTGGGTGGCGCTGGCCTCGATGCTGCTGCCGATCATGGGCGCGATGGTGCAGCTGGACGTCAAGCGGATGCTGTCGCTGACACTGGTCAGCCATATCGGGTTCATGGTGTTCGGGCTGGCGCTGGGCAGCGCGCGCGGCTTCTCCGGCGCGGTGTTCTACATCGCGCACCACATCGTCGTACAGACCTCGCTGTTCCTGACGACCGGGCTGATGGACCGCCGCGGCGGCTCGACCTCCATCGACCGCCTGGGCGGCCTGGCCCGGCTCTCGCCGCTGCTGGCCGCGCTGTACTTCATCCCCGCGCTCAGCCTCGGCGGCATCCCCCCGCTGTCGGGCTTCATCGGCAAGGTGGGGCTGCTCAACGCGGGCGTGCACATGGGCACTCCGACGACGTACATCCTGGTCGCGGGGATGATGCTGGCCTCGCTGCTGACCCTGTACTCGGTGGCGCGGGTGTGGAGCAAGGCGTTCTGGCGCGAGCCGGACACCCCGCTGCCCACCGGCCCGCAGGCCGAGAGCTGGGAGGGCGTCAGCGGCGAGGGCGTGGTGACCACCGCGCCCTTCCCCAAGGCGATGGTCGGCGCCACCGCCGCGCTGGTCGTGCTGGGCCTGGCGATGACGGTGTGGGCCGAGCCCCTGGTCGGCTACGCGGAGCACACCGCGGCCGAGCTGCTGGACCGCGCGGTGTACGTACGGGCCGTCCTGGGAGGTGGCGCATGAGCGCGGCGAACGGCGGCCGGGCCAGGCCGCAGCCATCGGTGATCGTCTGGCTGACGCTGGTGTGGGTGCTGCTCCAGGGCGAGTTGACGTTCGCCAACGTGGCGGCCGGGCTGCTGGTCGCGCTCGGCGTCTCCTGGCTGCTGCGGCTGCCGCCGATGGGCCGCGGGCTGCGGCTGCGCCCGCTGGCCTGCGCGTACCTGGCCGGACGCCAGCTCCTGGACATGGTGACGGCCAGCGTCCAGGTGATCGCGCTGACCCTGCGCCCCGGCCGGCTGCCGAGCAGCTCGGTGCTGGCGGTGCAGCTGCACACCCGCGACCCGCTGCTGATCGCGCTGATCTCCGGGCTGCTGTCCCTGGTGCCGGGCAGCGCCGTCCTCGAACTGCGGCCGCAGGAGGGCCTGTTGTACGTGCATGTGCTGGCCGCCGACACCACCGAGCGGATCGCGCGCAGCCGCGCGGAGGCGCTGGCGCTGGAGGAGCGGGTGCTGCGCGCGTTCGCCCCGCCCGCCCGGCACGCCAAGCGCGACCGGAAAGGGAGCAGATGAACGCCGTGCTGGCCGTGACGGCCGTACTGCTGACGGCGGCCGCGGCCCTGCTGCTGGCCCGGCTGATCGCGGGCCCCTCGCTGCTGGACCGCACCCTGGCGCTGGACGTGCTGGTGATCACCGCCGTGGGCGTGATGTCGGTGACGGCGGTGCAGCTGCGCACCAATGTCTCGCTGCCCGCCATGGCCGTACTGGCCCTGTTCGGCTTCACCGGTTCGGTGTGCGTGGCCCGCTTCGCCATCGCCCGTGAGACGTCCCTGGGCGGGCCCGAGGGTGGCGGGCACGCAGACAGCGGGCCCACGGACGGCGGGCGCGCGGACGGCCCCGAGGAGTCGCGGTGAACTGGACCCAGGCCGCCGATCTGGCCTCCGCCGTCTGCCTGCTGCTGGGCGCGCTGCTCACCTTCCTGGCCGCGCTCGCGCTGGTACGCCTGCCGGACCTGCTCTCGCGCATGCACGCCGCGACCAAGCCGCAGGTGCTGGGCACACTCCTGCTCCTGCTCGGCGTCGGGCTGCGGCTGCGCACCCTCTCCGACATCGGGACGCTGCTGCTCATCGGGCTCTTCCAGCTGCTGACCGCCCCCGTGGCGGCCCACATGATCGGCCGCGCCGCGCACCGTACGGGAGTGGTCCACGAGGAACTGCTGGCGGTGGACGAGCTGGCACGCGACCTGCCCGGGGTGCCGGGAGAGAGCGAGGAACGGGCATGAGCGAGCACTACTACCGGCCCGGGAAGGAGCCCGCGGCCTCCACCGAGGGCGTCTGGCGGTGGTACCGGCCGATGAAGGGCCGCAGCGTCACCGAAGCGCACCGGGCGGCCACGCCCCTGGAGCTCTTCTTCGACCTGTGCTTCGTGGTCGCGGTGGCCCAGGCGGGGCGCGCCTGGGAGCACGAGGTGGCCGAACACCACCTGGTGCAGGGCGCGTTGGGGTTCCTGGTGGTGCTGTTCGCCATCTGGTGGGCGTGGATGAACTTCACCTGGTTCGCCTCCGCCTACGATACCGACGACGCCCCGTACCGGGTGGCGACCCTGGTGCAGATCACCGGCGCGCTGATCCTGGCGGCCGGGGTGCCCGAGGCGCTGTCCGAGCAGCACTTCACGGTGCCGGTCATCGGCTATGTGGTGATGCGGATCGCGATGGTCGCGCAGTGGCTGCGGGCCGCCGCCTCGCACCCCGAGCGGCGCACCACCGCGCTGCGCTACGCGCTGGGCATCACCTTCTGCCAGGCGGGCTGGCTGGGGTGGCTGGCGGTGCCGGGCGCGGGGAAGTGGGCGTACTTCGCCTTCTTCGCGGTGTGCGAGGTGCTCGTACCGGCCTGGGCGGAGCGGGCGGGCGAGACGCCCTGGCACCCGCACCACATCGTGGAGCGCTACGGGCTGTTCACCATCATCCTGCTCGGTGAGACCGCGACCGCGGTGGTGCTGGCCATCCAGGCGGAGATGGAGTCCCCGCGCGGGGCCGGGGAGCTGGCGATGGTGATCGTGGGCGCCGTGCTGATCGCCTTCTCCATGTGGTGGCTGTACTTCGCGGTGCCCGCGCACCAGGGGCTGACCTCGCTGAAGTCGTCCCTGCTGTGGGGATACGGCCACTACGGGATCTTCGCGGCGGTGGCGGCGGTAGGGCCGGGGATCGTACTGGACGCCGACGACATCACCGGCGAGGTCAACCTCGACGACACCCTGGTCGCCTCGCTGGTGACCGTCCCCACCGCCGTCTACGTCCTGCTGGTGTGGGCGCTGCACCTGCGTCCGCACCTCAAGGGCGTGGCGATGAACGCGCTCTACCCGTGCATCGCCGGCCTGGTGCTGGCCATGACGTTCACCCCGCGGCCGGTGCTCTTCAGCGGCATCGTGATGGCGGTCGGCGTGGTGGTGCCGATCCTGGCACACCCGGTCAAGCGCTCCGCGGTACGGGACTGAGAGGGCGCCGCGGTGCGGGCCGCCGGGGACTCGGCCCGTCACGTCCCGTACGGTCGGGGGCAGTTCGCGGGTACGGGCGACCAGCGGGACCGCGGCCGGGGCCGGCCGGCCCCGGGACAGGGCCGGCCGGGCGCTCTCGCCGGGCAGCGCGAACGGTGGGGGTCTGCCGTACGGGGACGGTCCGGCCGGTGGCAGGGGCGGCGGGCCGGGGGCGTAGCGCGGCCCGGCGGGCCGGTGTGTCGGCCCTCGACGCCCTGTCAAAAGGCCCGAATTTCCGGGGACCTTGGACCCTTGCGCCGCGCAACGGGCAGGGGGGTGGCAGCGGCTCGAATCCCTGTGCCATGTACGGTGAAGATTGCCCTTTATGCCCGTCGGCAGACGCCGTAGCAGGTCCGTCTTCCCCGTCCGGCCGGACACGAGGAGTCTCACGACATGGCCCCCCGCCACGCCAGCAAGACCCAGCGCATACGCCTGACCCGGCGCGGCAAGGCCGCGACCGGCCTGATCGTGACGGTGCTGGCGGCAGGCACCGCGCTGTGCGCGTGGCCCGCCAGCGGCGACGACCACGACGACCAGCGCGCCAAGGACACCGGCAAGCACACCGCCGCCCCGGACACCGCCCCGGCCGCCGCGCCGTCCGCCGCCGCGGCCCCCAAGGACATTCCCGGCCTCAGCGACGCCGTCCGCAAGCAGATCCCCGCCGACTCCCGCCAGGTCCTGGTGGCCACCGGCAAGGGCCACGACGCCCACGACTCCGGCGTGGTCCTCTACACGCGCGCCGAGGGCTCCCAGGACTGGCGGCCCGGCCCCACCTGGCCCGCCCACAACGCCTCCCGGGGCTGGACCAAGGACCACCGCTACGGCGACCTGCGCTCCCCGCAGGGCGTCTACACCCTCACCGACGCGGGCGGCAGGCTGGCGCCGCCGCAGGGCACCAAGCTCCCCTACGACCGCAACAGCAGCTTCGTGGCGCACGGCACGGGCGTGGAGGGGGAGCCCCTGGAGGGCGCCTTCGACTACGTCATCGCCATCAACTACAACCGCGTGCCGGGCACTTCACCGCTGGACCAGAAGCGCCCGCTGGGCGCGGCCAAGGGCGGCGGGGTGTGGCTGCACGTCGACCACAACGGACCGACCCAGGGCTGTATCAGCCTCAAGCCCGAGGTGATGCAGGAGCTGCTGCGCACCCTGGACCCCGCGCAGCACCCGGTCATCGTGATGGGCCCGGCGGGCTTCTGAGGCCACCGCGCCCGGGGCCACCGCACCGCTCGCGCCGTCGCACCCTCGTGGTACCCATGAGGCATGGCTGACGATGCTGTGTCCCCAGATGCTGTGTCCCCAGATGCTGTGTCCCCCGCCGCCGCTGACGCCGACTCCTCGGCGCAACGCACCGGTCCCCGGGATGCGTTGACGGATGTCACGGGCCTTCGGGTCGGACATGCCGAACGCACGCGGGACGGCTGGCTCAGCGGCACGACCGTGGTCCTCGCGCCGGAGGGCGGGGCGATCGCCGCCGTCGACGTGCGCGGCGGCGGGCCCGGCACCCGCGAGACCGACGCGCTGGACCCGCGCAATCTCGTCCAGCGGGTAGAGGCCGTCGTGCTCAGCGGCGGCAGCGCCTTCGGGCTGGACGCCGCCTCGGGCACCGTGGCCTGGCTGGAGGAGCACGGCCGCGGCTTCCGCGTCGGCCCCGACCCCGCGCAGGTCGTCCCGGTCGTCCCGGCCGCCGCCCTGTTCGACCTGGGGCGCGGCGGCGACTGGCGCGCCCGGCCCGGCGCCGCCTTCGGCCACGAGGCCGCCGAGGCCGCGTTCCGCACGAACCTCAACTCCCCTGTACCGCAAGGCAACAGGGGCGCCGGTACGGGCGCGGTGGCCGGCGGCCTCAAGGGCGGCATCGGCACCGCGAGCCTGGTGCTGCCCTCGGGCGTGACGGTCGCCGCGCTGGCGGCGGTCAACGCCGCGGGCTCGCTCGTGGATCCCCATTCGGGTCTGCTCTACGGGCAGTTGTACGGCCAGCTGTACGGCCATCAGGCCGTCCGGCCGCCCTCCCCCGCCGTCCACGCCGCGGCCCGCCGCCGGCTGGACGCGGCCAGGGCCGAGTCGGCGGCCCGCTCGGCCGCCGCCGTACGCCCCTCGCTCAACACCACCCTGGCCGTCGTCGCCACCGACGCCACCCTCTCGCGGGCGCAGGCCCACAAGCTGGCGGGCACCGCCCACGACGGGCTGGCCCGCGCGGTGCGGCCCGTACACCTCCTGTCCGACGGCGACACGGTCTTCGCCCTGTCGACCGGGTCCCGGCCCCTGGTGCCCGAACAGCCCGACGCGGACCCGGCGTTCGGCGTGCACACCGAGGCGGGGGCCCTCAACGAGATTCTCGCGGCGGGTGCGGACGCGGTGACGCGCGCGGTGGTCAAGGCCGCGCTCGCCGCCGAGAGTGTCGACGGGCCGGGGGGCGCCTTTCCCTCGTACCGGGATCTGTACGGCGACTGAGCGCCGACCGCGATCGATCCAGCCCGTCCGGCGTTCGAGGACATCGCGTACGGAAGCTAGACCCCCGCCGCGCCCAGCAACGAACCGGCCGCGTACGTAACCCCCATCGCCAGTACGCCACCGGCAACGTTGCGCAGGACGGCGGGCCGTACCGGGGCGGCGCCCAGCCTGGCGCTGCCCCAGCCGCACAGCACCAGTGCGGCGATCACCGAGACGACCGTGACCAGCAGGCGCAAAAACGCGGGCGGCAGGACGATGGCGAGCAGCGGGAGCACCGCGCCCGCCGTGAAGGCGAGGAAGCTGGCGCCCGCCGCGTGCCAGGGGTTGGTCAGGTCGTCGGGGTCGATGCCCAGCTCGACCTCCGCGTGCGCCCGCAGCGCGTCGTGCTCGGTGAGCTGCTCGGCGACCTCCCGGGCCAGCTCGGGGGTGAGCCCCTTGCCCTCCAACAGCTCGGTCAGCTCGACGAGTTCGGCCTTGGGCCGGGTGTCCAGCTCCCGCTTCTCCAGCGCCAGGGCTGCCTTCTCGGAGTCGCGCTGGGTGGAGACGGAGACGTACTCGCCCGCCGCCATCGACATCGACCCGGCCAGCAGCCCGGCGAGCCCGGCCGTCAGCAGCGCGCCGCGCGCGTCGGTGGCCCCGGCGACGCCGACGACCAGCCCCGCGGTGGAGACCACGCCGTCGTTGGCGCCGAGCACGGCGGCCCGCAGCCAGTTCAACCGGCTTCCCAGGCTGCCGTTGTGGGCTTCTTCGTGGCCCTGGTCGGGGGCGGGCTCGGAGGGTGCGGGCGTGCCGTGGCTCATGCGGGGAGGGTCTCACCGCCGCTCTGCGGGCGCCCGGCGCGACACGGCCGGGCACAGGTCAGCGAAAGCGCAGGCCGCTCGACCCGGCCGCGAACTGCCGCACCACGACCTGGAAGGCGCGCTCCTCGGCGAGGCTGAGCCGGACGTTGTCCAGGGGGTGGTTGATCCGCTCCAGGAAGGTCTCGGCGGGCGCACCGGGCCCCGTACGGGGGCGCCGGGACTGCCGCCACAGGGCCCGGGCGCCCGCGACGACCGAGACCACGGCCAGTGCGCCGAACAGGCCGAGGCTCACGCGCTGCGGATCGGCGAGGTGGTCGAGCATGTGGAACATGGGGTCCTCCAGGCACAGTGGCTGAATACAGCGCTGCGACAGCTGAGCACCGACGACTGCTTCAGGTGCTTGGGCCGCTTCCTGACGCTTGTTGTCGCTTCCTCCCCGACTGCCCCAGTTAACACCATGCTTCGGGACCTTTGACAAGGGGAAGCGGGACCAAAGTCCCTGCGATTTCGGTCACCCGGCCGCCCCGTGGCGGCCCGCCGCCGCCCGCTGTCGCAGTGCGGCATCCACCTCGGCCACCGCCAAATCGTCAGTGGTAGAACGGCCTTATGGCCGCGTCCTCCCCTGCTCCCCCTCCTCCCCCGCCTCCCACGCTCGTACAGCGCAAGCCCCCCGTCCCCAAGCGGCGGCGGCTGTGGTGGCACCGTCTGGTGCTCGGCCTGTGGTTCCGTCCCGTGGAGGTGCTGGACGAGGCGCGCGACCGCAGCGCGTGGAGCGCGGCGACGGTGCTGTGCCTGATCAGCGGCGCGCTCGGCGTACTGTCGGTGGACGCCTTCCGGCAGCAGTACGCCACGGACCGGCACACGGCGCTGATGGTGGCCGGGGTGGCCGAGGCGGGCGTACTGCTGGCCAGTCTGGCGCTGGGGATGGTCACCCATGCGATAGCCCGCACGATCGGCGGCAACGGCAAATTCGCCCCGACCGTCAGCCTGTTCATCGTGCTGTTCTGGGTCACCGACCTGCCGCGGCTGGTGCTGGCGCACTGGATCCCGTCCGGCTCCGTCCTGCTGGCCGCGATCGCCTGGACGACCTGGGGCTTCGGCTGCACGCTCGCCGTACTGCTCATACGCGGCCAGCACCATCTGCCCACCGGCAAGGCGGCGGTCGCGGTCACGATCCAGATGCTGGCCGCGCTGGCACTGCTGAAACTGGGGCCGGTTCGCTGAGCCTCAGCGCCGCCCGGCCAAGTTCCGTACGAGGCCCTCGAAGGTCTCGCGTTCCGCCTCGCTGAGGTTGACCGCCTCGCGCTCGGGGCCCGCGGGGTCGGTCTGGCGCGGCACCGAGGACAGCAGGTCCTGCGCGCCGGTCCAGGGGGACGCCTCGGCGCGGTCCCGGCGCACGACCCTGACCAGGCCCACGATCCAGACGACGACGGCGACGGCCAGTACGGCGAGGCCGAGCTGCTGGAGGATGGTGACGGAGGGGAGCATGCGGTCCTCCAGGTCGTGGGGAACTCGGGGTCCTTCGGTCGCGTCGGGCGATGCGCCGGGCGCCCAGTAGACACCACACCGAGGGACCTTCGACAGGGGGCCATGGGACCTTGGTCCCGAAGTGCGGCATTCCGCCCCGCACGGGCCCTCTCAACTGCCCCGCCTCGCTCGCGCAGCACCTTGCATACGTGCCCCGCCGGGCACTCGCACCCCTCATGTGACCTTCGCCACAAGGGCGTTGGGGTGGAACCAAAACCTCCCCGCGAGAGCTGTTTAGAAGCGCTGGAAACACCTCTCGCCCATGGAGCAGCCCGTGACATCGCCGGACACCCCCGCGCCGGAAAACAGCGCGCCCGCTCGCCCCCGCAGCAGCCGGCGCACGGCGCGCCGCGGTCTGGCGGCGGTTTCCCTTCTCGCGGCCGGCGCGCTGGCGCTGACGGCCTGCGGCGGGGACGCCGCCGGTGACGACAAGGGCGGCGACGGCAAGGGCCAGGCGAACGCGGATGCCGCGGCAGCCAAGGACGCCTCCGACGCGAAGATCCAGATCTCGTCGAAGAACGGCGCGACCGACGCCAGCATCAACGACACCGTCGTCAAGGTCAGCGGCGGCAAGCTGAAGAGCGTGACGATGACGGTCGGGGACTCCGGCGCCACCGTCGAGGGCTCCATATCCGCCGACGGCACTTCCTGGAAGCCCGGCAAGCAGCTGGAGCGCGGCACCAAGTACAAGATCACCGCGAATGCGGTGGACGCCAAGAACCGCGCCGCGACCGAGAACTCCTCCTTCACCACGGTCTCCCAGGCCAACAGCTTCATCGGCAACTACACGCCCGACCACGGCAAGAAGGTCGGCGTGGGAATGCCGGTCTCCTTCACCTTCAACAAGCCGATCACCAACAAGAAGGATGTCCAGTCCCACATCACGGTGACCTCCAGCAGCGGCCAGAAGGTGGTCGGTCACTGGTTCGGCGCCCAGCGCCTGGACTTCCGGCCCGAGGAGTACTGGAAGGCCAACTCCAAGGTCACGCTGAAGATCGACCTGGACGGGGTGCAGGGCTCCAAGGGCGTCTTCGGCGTCCAGTCCAAGACGGTGACCTTCGACATCGGCCGCTCCCAGGTCTCCACCGTGGACATGAAGACCCAGACCATGACCGTCGAGCGGGACGGCAAGAAGGTCAAGGACATCCCGATCTCCGGCGGCAGCGCCCAGCACCCGACGTACAACGGGCAGATGGTGATCTCGGAGATGTTCAAGCAGACCCGCATGGACGGCTCGACGGTCGGCTTCGGCGGTGAGTACGACATCAAGGACGTGCCGCACGCCATGCGCCTGTCCTCCTCCGGCACCTTCATCCACGGCAACTACTGGGGCAGCCCGTCCATCTTCGGCAGCCAGGGCACCAGCCACGGCTGTGTCGGCCTGCGGGACGTCAAGGGCGGCGGGGGCGACACCCCCGGCAAGTGGTTCTACGACAGCTCGCTGGTCGGCGACGTGGTCGTGGTGAAGAACTCCCCGGACAAGACCATCAAGCCGGACAACGGCCTCAACGGCTGGAACATGTCCTGGAGCCAGTGGCAGGCGGGCAGCGCACTCTGAGCGCTGGATCCGCATGTGCGGCGGTCCGGGACGTAAGTCCCTAGGACTCGCCTCCCGGACCGACGCACAATCGATCTTCGTGTTCCTTCATCTGGCCGACGGCATCGGCGACCGCAGCGCCTTCAGCGATCTGACCGACCTCCCCGCGCACGTCCCGCGCGCGGTCTCCATCGGCCTGATCGCCGCCTCCGTCCTGGCCCTGGCCGTCTGCCTGCTCGGCGCGGTCGTCCTGGTCTGCGGCACCCTGACCCGTACGCGCCCCAAGCAGCCCGTACTGGACCTCTCACCGGTCTGGGCGCTGCGCGGCGCCCTGGTGTGGGCGATGGCCTGGTGGGGCGCGCTGATCGGTCTGCGCAAGGACCTGCGCCTGCCCGACTTCGGCAACGTCCCCTGGTACCTGGCCGCCTTCGCCTGCTCCACCGCGGGCCTGGAATACCTCACCCGCGTCGCCACCGCCCGCCGCAGCCCGACGCTCGGAAACCTCGCGAGAGCGGCGATGTGGGGCCTGCCCGCCGTCGGCGGCGCCCTGGTGGCCTGGGCCAAAGGCTAGGCCCCATAAGGGGCAGCCGCTCAGCGCTGCGCGGGAAGTGCGGTCGGTCGACTGCGGGCCGTCCGTGACCGGTCGCGCCCACGCGGCACAGCCGCATATCAACACGGCCCCGCGCCCCTTGCGGGGCGCGGCACCGCACCGGACTTCCGCAAGCCCGCCGAGTCACGACCGCGCTTCGTCCAGCACCCGCTCCCCGGCCGCGCCATCCGGCTCGCTCCCGCGCAACGGCACCTCCCGTACGAACCACGCGACGGCGAAGGCGATCCCGGCCAGCACCGCGGCCCCCAGCGCCACCCCGTGCAGCCCGCTGGTGACCGCCGCCCGGTAGGCGTCCCGCACCGCTTCGGGCATCGTGCCGAGCAGGTGGGGCGTCACCTCGCCGCCGGCGAGCCGGCGGCCCGCCGTCTCCCCCAGGCGGTCCACCATCGTGGCCGCCACCCGGCCGCTGTAGATCCCGCCGAGCAGGGCCACGCCGAGCGAGCCGCCGATCGTCCGCAGCAGGGTGACCGCGCCGCCGGCGGCGCCCATGTCGCGCGGCTCGGCGCTGTTCATGGTGATGAGCACGGTGGTCTGCAGCAGGAACCCCAGCCCCAGGCCCGCGACCAGGGTCAGCGCCGAGGCGACGGCCGTGCTCGACCCCACCTTGAGCAGCAGCAGGACGAGCATCCCCGCGGCCAGCACCGCGCCGCCCAGGATCGGGTAGATGCGGTAGCGGCCGGTGCGGGCGACCAGCGATCCGGTCATCAGCTGTACGGCGAGCATCCCGAACATCAGCGGCAGCAGCAGCATGCCGCTGGCGGTCGGCGTCAGGCCCTGGACGAACTGCATGTACTGCGGCAGGTAGTTGGTGCCGCCGACCATGACCGCGCCGGCCAGGAAGCTGAGGATCTGCGCGAGGGTGAAGTTGCGGCTGCGAAACAGCCGCGGCGGCAGGATCGGTTCGGCCGCGCGCCGCTCGGCCCGTACGAACCACACCAGCGCCAGCGCGCCCACCGCCGCCAGGGTGAGGATCTGCCAGGACCCCCAGCCGTAGCGGACGCCGCCCCAGCTCGCCAGCAGGGTCACCGCCAGGATGCCCGCGGTCAGCAGCAGCGCCCCCGCGACGTCGATGCGGGCCCGTATCCGCTCCGTACGCAGCCGGATGCCCGTGCCGACGATCAGCAGCGCGGCCGCGCCGACCGGCACGTTCACATAGAAGGCCCAGCGCCAGCTGAGGTGGTCGGTCAGAAAGCCGCCCAGCAGCGGGCCGCCGATGAAGGCCACCGGCATCATCGCGCCGATCATCGACTGCAGACGGCCGCTCTCGCGCGGCGGCACGAGCACGCCGATGACCGAGATCGCGCCGACCATCAGCCCGCCCGCGCCCAGCCCCTGCAGCGCCCGGAAGCCGATGAGCTGCGTCATGTCCTGCGCCAGGCCCGAGAGCATCGACCCGGCCAGGAACACCGCGATCGAGGCCATGAACATGCCCTTGCGGCCGTAGAGGTCGCCGAGCTTGCCCCAGATCGGTGTGGCCGCCGCGGCGGTGAGCATGTAGGCCGTCACCACCCACGACAAGTGGTCGAGCCCGCCCAGTTCGCCGACGATCGTCGGCAGCGCGGTGCCGACGATCAGGCCGTCCAGCATGGCCAGGAACATCCCGAGCATCAGCCCGAAGACCCCGAAATAGAGCTTCTTCACTGCCCCTCCCGCCCTTGTGCGTGTACGTCGTACACGATGGAGATACACCGTACACATTGATGTGTACGACGTACACCGCTGATACGTTGTACGCGCCGGCCGAGGGAAGGACACAGCGCCATGGCAGGGCACAAGGACCAGCGGGAACAGGCAGCACAGAAGGTCTCGCTGTGGGAGCGGGTGGAGCGGCCCGCACCGGCGCCGCGCGCCACCCTGACTCCGCAGAGGATCGCCGCGGCCGGGATGAAACTCGCCGACGCCGAGGGCATCGACGCCGTCACCATGCGCCGGCTGGCCGCCGAACTGGGCGTCGCGCCCATGGCCGCCTACCGGTACGTCTCCGGAAAGTCCGAGGTCCTGGACCTCATGGTCGACGCGGCCTACACCGGCCTGAGGACCCCCGAGGGCGTCACGGGCTGGCGCGAGGTGCTGCGCACCCACGCCCTGCAGAGCCGCGAGATCGCGCTGCGCCACCCCTGGCTGATCCAGATCTCCACGCCGCAGTCGCTGCGCTCCCTGTCTCCCAGCCGGCTGGCCGCGGCCGAGCGGGGGCTGTCCGCGCTGGACGGCCTCGGCCTGGACGTGGACGCGATGATGGCGGTGCTGGGCACCGTCAACTCCTATGTGCACGGCGCCGTTTCGGCCGAGGCCGCCTACCACCAGCTCTTCCGCGAGCGCGGCTGGGACTCCGGCGACGACGTGCGCCAGGCCCTCGCACCGCAGATGACGTACCTCATGAGCACCGGGCGCTACCCCGCCTACCACCGCTACACCAAGGAAGCGACCCGCAAGGACGACCCGCAGTGGCGCTTCGAGACCGGCCTGGACTGCGTCCTGGACGGTATCGCGGCCCGGATGGGGATCTGAGCGCGCAGCGGAATCAGCGCCACCGCTGCATATGTCCAGTTCTCGCCGTACCCGAGGGGAACCAACACCCATAGATTCCTGCTGCCGCGCCACGGAGAGGGATCCCAGCGATGACCGTCAAGGTGATCAAGGCAGAGGGTACGCAAGCCTGTCCTCCGGGCCACTGGGCCCTGTACGACGACCTCAACTTCAATGTGCGCGAGGAGGGCTGGGGCCGCGTCCTGGTCTCGGACGAGCCCATCCGCGACCTGGCGAGCTACGACTTCGACGACTGCGCGTCCTCCGTCGTGAACAACATGGACCGCCCGGTGGCCTTCTACGAGGAGGCCGAGGGCGGCGGACGGGCGGCGACGGTCCCGCCCGGCGCCGCCCGCCCCCGGGTCGTCGCCGATGGCGGGACCACCTTGATGCGCCACAACCGGGAGGTCGGCGACCTGCACCACGCCGTCTCCAGCGCGTATGTGCTCGACTTCCCGCTGGAGACCTTCCGCCACAGCAACAGCTACGTGATCAGCGCGGTGCACAGCGGCAAGTGCCTGGAGGTGTCCGGGGCCTGCAACCGCTCCGGCACCAATGTCCAGCAGGGGGAGCCCACCGGCGCCCGCCACCAGATCTGGACGATCTCCCACGTACAGAACGGCGCTCACCGGCTCGTCAGCCGCAACAGCGACAACGCGCTGGACGTGGTGGGCAACAGCCGCGCTGACGGGGCCAACGTCCAGCAGTGGGAGCCCAACGGCAGCACGGCGCAACGGTGGTGGATCACCAAGGCGGAGGACGGCTCGTACACCTTCGTCGGCGTCGGCAGCCGCAAGGCGCTGGACGTGCTGGACGCCGGCACGGACAACGGCGCCAACGTCGTGGTCCAAGAACACCGCGGCACCCCCAGCCAGCGCTGGCGGCTGCGCCAGGTGCACGCCTACTGACATGCCTGCCGCACCGGCGCGGGCATCCGGACACCCGGACATGAAGCGGCCACGCGCGCCAGGGGGTCGGCGTGCGTGGCCGCTTCTCGGGGGTGGGCAGTGGATCAGGGGTGGTAGTGCTCGGCGACCGTGCCCGCGATGCCGTTCTGGAGGGTGACCCGGACCTGGACGCTGCCGAGCTTGGCGGCCTTGTCCAGGTCGGCGTCGGTGCAGCGGGTGGTGCCGTAGCCCGAGCCGTCGGCGGTGACCTGGCCGTCCTTGCCGCCGCAAATGGCAGCCGCGCCAAGGATCTTGGTGTCGGCGGCCACCCAGAAGGCCTGCTCGGCACCGGACTTCGGGGCGACGGTGAGCTTCCCGGGCGCCAGGTACTTCAGCGTGCCCACCCAGGTCCCGTTGACGCCCTTGTTGCTGCCCTTCCCGGCTGATTCGCCCTTGCCGCCCGGGGCGGTGCCCGCACCGCCGGTGCCGCCGCCGGTCGCCGCGCCGCCGGTGCCGCCCGTACCACCGCCGGTGGCCGCGCCGCCGCCCGTCGCCGAGCCCTGCTTGCCGCCCGTCGTCGCGCCCTGCGAGCCCTTCCCCGCGGACGTGCCGTCGGTGGAGCTGCCGCCGGCCTGCCCGCCGTCAGCGGGCTTCGGCTGGTCCCCCGCGGGAGCGGGAACGCTGCTCGACGGCTGGTCGCCCCCTGCCTTCTCCTCGCCTCCACCGCAGGCGGTCAGCGAGAACGCGGCCACGGCAATCACGGAGACCGCGGCAAGACGGCGGCTGCGGCGAAGCGTGGAAGCGGCGAAGGACATGGTCTTTTCCCCCAAGGTCTGAGTCACGGTGCTGTGCTGTGTTCTGCTGTGCTGTGTTCTGCTGTGCTGTGTTCTGCTGTGCTGTGTTCTTCGGTACGTGCATCAGCCTGCCCGGCCCGGCTAATGCCTGACTAACGCGCCGGTAACAAGCCGCTGGCAACGCGACCGGCCCGGTCCGCGGGGCGAGTCGCCCACGGACCGGGCCGGGAGGATCCGGACGGATCAGGCGGCGGCCGCCGCCTTCTGACCGGCCTCGCTCCGTTCCGCTCCGGTGTCGGCGCCCGGCTGCGGCGCGTCCGTACGGCGCAGGCCCTTGAGGAGGATCACCAGGGCTGTGGTGACCGCCGTACCCGCGGCGATCGCGAGGAGGTAGAGGAAGGGCTCGCCGATCAGGGGGACCACGAAGATGCCGCCGTGCGGGGCGCGCAGGGTGCAGCCGAAGGCCATCGACAGGGCGCCGGTGACCGCGCCGCCCGCCATCGCGGAGGGGATGACCCGCAGCGGATCGGCCGCCGCGAACGGGATCGCGCCCTCGGTGATGAAGGAGGCGCCCAGCACCCAGGCCGCCTTGCCGTTCTCCCGCTCGGTCTTGGTGAAGAGCCTGCCGCGAACGGTCGTGGCCAGCGCCATCGCCAGCGGCGGGACCATACCGGCGGCCATCACCGCGGCCATCACCTTCAGGCTGCCCTCGTTGGGGTTGGCCAGGCCGCCGACCGCGAAGGCGTAGGCGACCTTGTTGAGCGGCCCGCCGAGGTCGAAGCACATCATCAGGCCCAGGATCACGCCGAGGATGATCGCGTTGGCGCCGGAGAGCCCGCTCAGCCAGTCGGTCAGCGCCTTCTGCAGCGAGGCGACCGGCTTGCCGACGACCAGGAACATCAGGAAGCCGACGACGGCGGAGGAGATGAGCGGGATGACGACCACGGGCATGATGCCCCGCAACGGGGCCGGTACGCGGACCCGTTGGACGGCCATCACCACCGCGCCCGCGATCAGACCGGCGATCAGACCGCCGAGGAACCCGGCGTTGATGGTCAGCGCGACGGCGCCGCCGACGAAGCCGGGGACCAGCCCTGGACGGTCCGCCATGCCGTACGCGATATAGCCGGCCAGGACGGGGACCAGGAAGCCGAAGGCGACGCCGCCGATCTGGAACAGGAGCGCCGCCCAGCTGGCGGACTCGGTCCACAGGAAGTGCTCGGCCACGGACGGCGCCTTGTCGATCTCGTACCCGCCGATCGCGAAGGCGAGGGCGATCAGCAGACCACCTGCGGCGACGAACGGGACCATGTAACTGACCCCGGTCATCAACCAAGCACGCAGCCGTGTCCCGAAGCCGTCGCCCTCGTCGCCGCCCTGGTCCATGGGGGCGGTCGCGGGCGCGGTGGTGTCCCCGCGGGCGGCCTTCTCCCGTACCTCTGCGATGAGTTCGGCGGGGCGGTTGATCCCGGCCTTCACGCCGACGTCGACGGTCGGCTTCCCGGCGAAGCGCCCCTTGTCGCGCACCTCCACGTCGTGCGCGAAGATCACCGCATCGGCCGCCTCGATGGTGGCGGGGTCCAGCCGCTCGAAGCCCGCCGAGCCCTGCGTCTCGACGACCACCTCGACCCCGGCCGCCTTGCCCGCCTTCTCCAGCGACTCGGCGGCCATGTAGGTGTGGGCGATGCCGGTGGGGCAGGAGGTGACGGCGACGATGGTGAACGGGCCCTGCTCCGGGGCCGGTTCGTCCGTCTGCCCGGGGGCGGGCTGTGCGGTGGACTGTGGTGCGGGCTGTGGGGTGGGTTCCTCGCCCCTGATGAGGGCCGCCGCCACCGCCGGATCGTCCGCCGTCCGCAGCGCGCCCGTGAACGCCTCGTCCATCAGGTGCCGGGCCAGGCTGGAGAGGATCGTCAGGTGGTCGGCGTCCCCGCCCGCCGGTGCCGCGATCAGGAAGATCAGGTCGGCGGGCCCGTCCGCAGCCCCGAAGTCGATCCCGGCCGCACTGCGCCCGAAGGCCAGCGTCGGCTCGGTGACGTGCTCGCTGCGGCAGTGCGGGATGCCGATGCCGCCGTCCAGCCCGGTGGGCATCTGGGCCTCGCGCGCGGCGACATCGGCGAGAAAGCCCTCCAGATCGGTGACGCGCCCGGCCGCGGCCATCCGCTCCGCCAGCGACCGCGCGGCCGCGTCCTTGCTCTCGGCGGCCAGGTCGAGATCGACCAGGCCCGCAGTGATCAACTCACTCATCACGCGGCTCCCTTGCTCGCGTCATCGCCCGCAAAGAGGCGAAGCGGTCCAACCCATCCGCCCCCTGGCCGGGCCCCCGGCCCCGCCCGATCCAGCTCCGGCTCAGCCAGAACCAGCCCCGGCCCCGCCCATTCCAGCTCCGGCTCAGCCAGAACCAGCCCCGGCCCCGCCCGATCCAGCTCCGGACCGGCCGAATTGAGCCTCGGCCCGGCACCTTCCAGCCCGTCCGGCGTTTGAGGACGAGCACAGCGACCGACAAGCCCGTCCGGCGTTTGAGGACGCGGCCACCGGCCCGCACTCACGGCGCCGGCTCCGTGAGCGGGCGGTCCGCCGGAACGGCATCCGTGACCAGCACCGCCGAAGGATCAAGATCCTTCGGCGCAGGCATCGCGCTGCCCGGCAACTGCACCGCCGCCGCCCCGTACGCCAGCGCCGCCCCCAGCGCCTCGGGCCCCGTGCCGCCCGCGGCCAGGAAACCGGCCAGCGAGGCGTCCCCGGCGCCGACGTTGCTGCGGACGGCGGCGACCGTGGCGCTGCCGAACCAGACGCCGTCGTCCTCGACCAGCACCTGTCCGTCGGCGCCGAGCGACGCCAGCACCGCACGGGCGCCCAGGTCGCGCAGTTCCTGCGCCGCCTTGACCACATCGCCGACGGTCGCCAGCGGACGGCCGACCGCCTGCGCCAGCTCCTGCGCGTTCGGCTTGACGACATCGGGCCGCTCGCGCAGCGCCGCCGTCAGCGAGGGACCGGAGGTGTCCAGCGCGATACGGGCCCCGGCGCGGTGCGCCCGCGCCACCAGCTCCGCGTACCAGGAGGGCGCCAGCCCGCGCGGCAGGCTGCCGCAGCAGGCGATCCACTCCACTCCGGCCGACTGGGCGCGCACGGTCTCCAGCAGCGCCTCCGACTCGGAGGCGGTCAGCTCGGGCCCCGACGCGTTGATCTTTGTGAGGGTGCCGTCCGGCTCCACCACGGAGATGTTGGAGCGGGTCGGGCCGGTGATCGGCACACCCGCCACATCGATCCCTTCCGCCCCCAGCAGCCCGGCCAGCGCCGCGCCCGCCGGGCCGCCCAGCGGCAGTACGGCGACGGTGCGCTGCCCGGCGGCGGCCACCGCCCGCGAGACATTGACGCCCTTGCCGCCGGGGTCGACCCGGTCGGCGGTGGCCCGCAGCACGCCGCCGCGCTCCAGGCCCGGGATCTCGTAGGTGCGGTCCAGGCTGGGATTGGGGGTGACGGTGAGGATCATGCGCGTACAACTTCCGTGTTCATGTGCGGACAACTTCCGTGCCCGCCCGCTCGATGGCGAGGGCGTCCTCGGGGCTCAGCCCGCTGTCGGTGATCAGCACGTCCACCTCGTCCAGACCGCCGAAGCGGGCGAAGTGCTCCTGCCCGAACTTCTGGGAGTCCGCGAGGAGCACGACCCGCCGCGCGGCGGCGATCACCGCGCGCTTGACGGCGGCCTCGGCGAGGTCGGGGGTGGTCAGGCCGCCCGCCAGGGAGAAGCCGTTGGTGGCCAGGAAGACGACATCGGCGTTGATCTCGCCGTAGTCGCGCAGCGCCCAGGCGTCGACCGCGGCGCGCGTACGGTGCCGGATGCGGCCGCCGACGAGGTGGAGGGTGAGGCCGGGGTGGTCGGCCAGGCGGGCGGCGACGGGCAGCGCGTGGGTGACGACGGTGAGGCCGGCCTCCAGCGGCAGCTCGGCCGCCAGCCGCGCCGCGGTCGTACCGGCGTCGATGATCACGCTTCCCCGGCCGGGGAGTTCGGCGAGCGCGGCCCGCGCGATGCGCTGCTTCTCGTCGGCGGCGACGGTGTCGCGCTCGGCGAGGTCGGGCTCGAAGTCCAGCCGCCCGGCCGGTATGGCGCCGCCGTGCACCCTGCGCACCAGTCCGGCCCGGTCCAGGGCCTTCAGGTCGCGGCGTACGGTCTCGGCGGTGACCTGGAACTCCTCGGCGAGGGAGAGCACGTCGACCCGTCCGCTCTCGCGCGCCAGGCGCAGGATCTCCTGCTGCCGCTCCGGTGCGTACATGTGGGTTTACTTCCGATCCATGCCCGAACCTGTGGTTTCACCGGCAGAGTACGCCCGGATTTCAGCAAAGTAAACAGAAGTGGGCGCAGGTCGGACACAAACGGGCATCGGCGGGTGTCGATGGGCACAGAGAAGCCCCGGCGGCAAAGGTCTCGTCCCTCGCCGCCGGGGCTGCCCGGCATCCGTACCCGCGTCCAGGCCGCGGCAGGCGGCTACTTCACATCGCCCATCAGGGCGCCGATCCGCTTGCGGAAGGTGAAGACGCCGACCGCCGCCAGGACGGCCAGGCTCGCCTGGAGGGCGAAGTACGCGCCGCCGCCGGTGGCGTCGCCCATCACCTGCTGGATGATCGCGGCCACACAGTCGCCCGCGGTGACCGCCAGGCACCACACGCCCATCATCTGGCTCGCGTACTTGCGCGGCGCCAGCTTGGTCGTCGCCGACAGGCCCACCGGCGCCAGGCACAGCTCGGCCATGGCGTGGATGAAGTAGACGGTGGCCAGCCACATCGGGGAGACCTGCGCGCCACCGGACGCGGCCGCCTGCGCCGCCACCATCACGAAGAAGGAGATGCCGATCATCAGCAGCGCCATCGAGAACTTCACCGGCACGCTCGGGTTGCGGCTGCGCAGCCACTGCCACAGCATCGCGGCCACCGGCGCCAGCGCCATCACGAAGACGGGGTTCATCGACTGGAACCAGCTGGTCGGGAAGGTCCAGCCGAAGATCGCGTTGTTGGTGCTGTCGTGCGCGAACAGGTTCAGCACGGAGCCGGCCTGGTCGTAGATCATGAAGAACACGGCGGCCGCGATGAAGATCCAGATGAAGCTGCTCATCTTGGACTGCTCGTCCGCGCTGAGGTCCTTGTCGCGCTTGATGCGCGCGAAGCAGAACACCGGCAGCGCCAGGCCCGCCAGGGTCAGCGGCCACAGCGCCCAGCCCACGCTCAGCGAACCGGTCAGGCCCACGACGGTGTAGAAGGCGGCCGCGGCGGCCAGCCACAGCAGCCCGCGCTTGACGAGCCGGGTGCGCTCGGCGGCGCTCAGCGGGGCGTTGACCACGGAGCTGGCCGGGCTCAGGTGGCGGCTGCCGAGCAGGTACTGGGTCAGGCCCAGGCTCATGCCGACGCCGGCCAGCGCGAAGCCCAGGTGCCAGTCGACGCTCTGGCCGACGGTGCCGATGACCAGCGGGGCGATGAAACCGCCCAGGTTGATCCCCATGTAGAAGATCGTGAAGCCGCTGTCCCTGCGCGGGTCGGTGCGGTCCGGGTAGAGCTGGCCGACCATCGTGGAGATGTTGGACTTCAGGATTCCGGCGCCGAGCGCGATGAAGGCGAGCCCCACGAAGAACGTCGCCGTATTGGCCAGCGCCAGCAGGAAGTGGCCGCCCACCATGCAGACGCCGCCGATGGCGACGGCCTTGCGGGCGCCCCACACCCGGTCGGCGACCCAGCCGCCGGGCAGCGCCAGCAGGTAGACCATGGCGTTGTAGACGGAGAAGATCGCCGCGCCGGTGGCGGCGTCGAAGCCGAGCCCGCCGCTGGAGGCGGGGGCCACCAGGTACAGCACGAGCAGGGCCCGCATGCCGACGAAGCTGAACCGCTCCCACATCTCCGTCATGAAGAGGGTGGCCAGGCCACGGGGATGGCCGAAGAACGTGGCGCCGCCCGGGGGCGGGGCGCTCGGCGACGGCGTCGCCTCACTGTTCTTCGTCAGGGATGCGGCCATGATCAAGTCCTTTTGCTTTCGGGCATACCTTTGCAATTGGAACGGCATAAAGCCGCTCCCCTACCCGGCAAAGGTCCCGAAACGGACATGCCAAAGTCCCGAACCGGACGTGTCGTACGCCTCGTCCGCGACGCGCCCCGGACAGGGGAGAGCCCCGGCGCCAGGGGGGGTGGGGCACCGGGGCTCGCTTATGGGGTTGTACGGGGCGGGCGCGGGCCACGCCCCGCCATGACGGCGGACCGGCCGCCGCGGGCGCGGGCTAGGCCGCCGCGTCGAAGCCCGTGTCGCGCGCCATCTTCTTCAGCTCCAGCAGCGCGTGCTTCTCGATCTGCCGGATCCGCTCACGGGTCAGGCCGTGCTGCTTGCCGACCTCCGTCAGCGTCCGCTCGCGGCCGTCCTCGATGCCGTACCGGGCCTTGATGATCGAGGCCGTACGGTGGTCGAGCCGGTCGATCAGGTCCTCCAGCTCCTCGCTGCGCAGCAGCGTGAGCACCGACTGCTCGGGCGAGGCCGCGGAGGTGTCCTCCAGCAGGTCGCCGAACTGGGTGTCGCCGTCGTCGTCCACCGACATGTTGAGGCTGACCGGGTCGCGCGCCCAGTCCAGTACGTCGGTGACGCGCGCGGGCGTGGAGCCCAGCTCCGCGGCGATCTCCGCCGGCTCCGGGTCGCGGCCGTTCTCCCGGTTGAACTCGCGCTGCACGCGGCGGATGCGGCCGAGCTCCTCCACGAGGTGCACGGGCAGCCGGATCGTACGGGACTGGTCCGCGATGGAGCGGGTGATCGCCTGGCGGATCCACCACGTCGCGTACGTCGAGAACTTGAAGCCCTTGGCGTAGTCGAACTTCTCCACCGCGCGCACCAGGCCCGCGTTGCCCTCCTGGATCAGGTCCAGCAGGGGCAGACCGCTGCGCGGGTAGCGGCGGGCGACGGCGACGACCAGGCGCAGGTTGGAGCGGATGAAGACGTCCTTGGCCCGCTCGCCCTCGGCGGCCAGCGCCTCGAGCTCCTCGCGGGTGGCACCGGCGGCATTGACGGGCACGTCGGCCTGGTCGCCCTGTGCGGCGTCCGCTGCGTCCGCCGCGTCCGCCGCACCCTCGGACGGCGTGACGGCCCCGTCCAGGATCTGCCGGGCGTAGACGCCCGCCTCGATGGTCTGGGACAGCTCGACCTCCTTGGCGGCGTCGAGCAGGGGCGTACGCGCGATCTCGTCGAGGTACATGCCGACCAGGTCGCGGTCGGCGATCTCCCCGCCTACGGCGCGAACGCTGCTGACCCTGTCAGCACCGCTTTTGCCGGACTGACGGGCGACGGCACGGGTTGCCATGCGTGTGCTCCCTTAGCGATGAGTTCTTCGCGGGATGGTGGCGGTGGGACACCTGGTGTTCGGTCCGGGTACCCCGTCCGTAGGAAACAACGGCTGGAATCCGGACAGAATTCCCATGCTGCGCACCTGTTTTTGTGATCATGCAGTACCCTGCGTCCCCACCGAGGGGGGTCGCATGCTGCCGGAGCGCAGAGAAGTGCAGGTCAGGGCGGGCACCGAGGCGGACCTCGGACCCCTGACGGACCTCTACAACCGCTACGTCCGTGAGACGCCCGTCACATTCGACACCGAGCCCTTCACCCCCGAGCAGCGCCGCTCGTGGTTGCTCTCCCACCCTGAAGACGGCCCGCACCGCCTTCTGGTTGCTCAGAGCGCCGAGGCGGGGCACACGGGCCCGCCCCTCCTGGGGTACGCGTCCAGTAGCCCTTTCCGCGCCAGGCCGGCCTATGCCACGTCCGTGGAGGTCAGCGTCTACTGCGCGCCGCAGGCCACCGGCCGAGGCGTCGGCACGCTGCTCTACACAGCCCTCTTCGAGGCGCTGGCGGGCGAGGGCGTGCACCGCGCGTACGCGGGCATCGCCCTGCCCAACGAGGCCTCCACCCGCCTGCACGTACGGTTCGGTTTCCGCCATGTCGGCACGTACCGCGAGGTGGGCCACAAATTCGGCCGCTTCTGGGACGTGGCCTGGTACGAGAAGCCCCTGGACCGCCCCGGCCGCGCCGCGCCCGCGGCCCGGCCCGGCTCCCCCTCCGGTTGACGGACCCCGGTGGCGGGTGTGGCCTGGAGAGCGGGGGCCGACGATGAAGGAGTCCGTCATGCAGACGCACCTCCCGCGGCACGGGACGGCCGTGGCCCGGCCGCAACCGCAGCACCACCTCTCGGCAGCCGTGGCGCTCCCCGCCACCGGCGCCCTCGCGTACGGCCTGTACGCGGTCTTCCTGGAGCACACCAACGGCGGCTCCTGGGGCAGCTCCTGGCTCCTGGGCCTGGCCGCCGCCGTGGTCGTCGGCGCCCTCGGCGTCCTGCTGATCCGCCACCAGTCCGCCCTGATCACCGAGGTGCGCGCGCTGGCCTACGGCGCCCTCTTCGGCGCCGCCATGGGCTTCCTCTACAGCCTCACCGGCCCCTCCGTCCTGAGGGCCACCGCCCTGGCCGCCGCCCTCGGCGCCGGAATGTTCGCCGTCGCGCTGTACGTGTTCCGCACACACGAGCGGTGAGCTGACCGGCTGCACCGGCAGCGCTTGACCTCGATCGCCGTTGAGGTCCTAGCGTCCCCTTCATGGCATTCACACCCAAGGAACGTGACTACCTCGCCGCCCAGCCGCTGGCCCGGCTGGCGACCATCGGCCCGGACGGCGGGCCCCAGGTGCGTCCGGTGGGCTTTGTGCTCAACGCCGACGGCACCATCGACATCGGCGGACCCAAGCTCAGTACGAGCCGGAAGTACCGCAACGCCCAGGCCCGGCCCGAAGTCTCTTTAGTGGTCGACGACTTGTCGCCGACGGACGACCCGGTGGCGCGCGGCAACGGCCGCGGAGTGGAGATCCGCGGCCACGCCGAGCTGCTGACGCTGGACGCGCCGCCGATGGCGCCGGAGTTCTTCAGCAACGACGTGATCCGCATCCACCCGCGACGGGTAATCAGCTGGAATCTGGAGGAGAGCGGCGGCCGGGGCCGCGACGTCGGCTGATCCGGGGGCGCGTCACGCCGGGCTCACCTGCGGCGGCGCGTCGTCGTTCCCCCGCCGGAAGGTGCGCAGCGGGCCGCCGGGGTGCCAGGACTCCAGGACGATGTGGGGGTCCTGGATGTAGGTGCGGGTCGCTGCCGTCAGGTGCGCGCGGAAGAGGTGGAAGGGCTCGGGCGGGTGGGCCTCGGCGGTGTAGCGGGCGATCAGGGCGGGGTCGGTGATCTCCACGGCGCGGCCGTCGAGGCATACGTCGCCGGCGTCGGCCATGTCCGAGTCCCCGCCGGGGTTGGCGTGCAGCGCGAAGCGGGGGTCGCGGCGCAGGTCGCGGGACTTGAGGGAGTTGGCCATCATGCCCAGCCACAGCTCGCCGTGGCGGAAGTCCGCTTCGAGGCCGCTCAGGCGGGGGGAGCCGTCCTTGCGCAGGGTCGCCAGGACGTGGTGGCGGTACGCGCCGAAGCGCTCGCGTACGCGCCGCGCCAACTCGGGCTGGGCTGCGACGAATTGCGGCCAGCGGGCGGACGGGATCGCGCCGCCCGTACCGCCCGTACCGCTCGTGTCGTCTGTGCGCTCGCGGCTGTTCATGCGGCCAGAATGCCCGCGATACCCGACACCTTGTGTCGTGATTGTTCGCCGTGCCGCCGGCGCCTCCGGCGCTGGGCCGAAGGTCCGGTGCGACCAGCGGCGTAGGGCCAACGACCGTTACCTGCCCCATGCACGCAGTTCTAGCCTCGGCGCATGGATACGACGAGTGGCACTCTCGACGAAGCCCTGCAGCGACTGCACGGCTCGGGCCCGGAGTTCCGGGGCTTTCTGAGCAACCACGGCCCGATGGCCGTGGAGGCCCTGGTGCGCAACGGCCAGGCCCGTACCGTCCACAGCTGGCTCGACGCCTACGAGCGCAAGCTGGAGGACGTACCCCGCCCCGTGGCCCGTATCACCGACGCCAACTGGCAGAGCGCGCTGGGCGATACGAGCCGGGTGACCGACTGGACCGCCTACTTCACCGAGCAGATCGCCGAGCGCCCCTGGCGGGAGGTGCTCGCCCAGTGGTGGCCGCGGCTGCTGCCGGGCATCGCCGGCGCCGCCACCCACCCCGTGATCCGCGTGGGCCACGCCGTGCGCAGTCTTCTGGAGGAGGGCGAGGACGGGCCGCGGCTCGCGGAGTTCGCGCACGCCGTCGGCTACTGGGCGGCCCGCCACCTCCCGCTGCCCGCCGCCGTGCACCCCGCGGGCGCCGCCACCCCGGCCGAGGCCCTGGCCGCGCTCCCCCGGCTCGCCGCGCCCGCCCCCACCCCGGTGGACGGGTACGCCGAACTCCCCTCCACGCAAGGGTGGCTGGAGACCACGCAGTCCCTGCGCATCCCGCAGGAGCCCGAGGCGATACGGGACCGGCTCGCCGATCTCGTACGGGCGGCCACCGTGAACTACGCCGACTACGGGCACGGCAACGGCGTGATGCTGGTGCACGCCGCCACCGCCCCCAACGCCGTGCTGCGCACCCTGCCCGCGCTGCCCAAGGAGCTGTGGGGCGCCTCACTCGCCACGGCCTGGGCGGCGACCTCGGCGATCACCACCATCTACGCCGCCGACACCCCGCGGGCGGCCCCGGACGCGTCCGCCTTCACCCCCGAGGAGGTCTTCGAGCAGGCGCTGGTCGCCAACGGCAACGAGCACGCGATCAAGTTCGCGGACACCGCGCTGGACGTGGCGGCCCGCTCCGAGGACGGCGATACGCGCGCCCTGTCGGCGGCCCTGAACGCCGTACGGCTGATCAAGGTGGACGACTGAGGGGGCAGGGGTGCCCAGGCGGGGCGATGTGACGGACTCCGGGCGGGCTCGGGCCTCCGCTCCCCCTGAAGTCCCAGGTCACACTCCCGCCTCAGTTGTTAAATGTTCAAGAATTCTTCGACGGGTGAGACAGTGGAAGCATGAGCAATCGATCCGCGGACGAGCCGCGCTGGCTCAGCGACGAAGAGCAGTACGCCTGGCAGTGCTACCTCCACGCCACCTCGCTGCTCGATGATCACCTCGACCGCCAGCTACAGCGCGACGCGGGCATGCCGCACGTCTACTACGGGCTCCTGGTGCACCTCTCCCGGGCCCCGCGGCGCCGGATGCGGATGACCGAGCTGGCCCAGAACGCCAAGATCACCCGGTCCCGCCTTTCGCACGCCATCGCCCGCCTGGAGAAGAACGGCTGGGTGCAGCGCGAGGACTGCCCCTCGGACAAGCGCGGCCAGATCGCCGTCCTGACCGACGAGGGCATGCGGGTGCTGGAGAAGGCCGCGCCGGGCCATGTCGCGGCCGTCCGCGCGGCGATATTCGACCGCCTCAGCCCCGAGCAGGTCGGCCAACTGGCCGAGATCTGCCGGGTGATGACCGACGGGCTGCAGCCGAAGGGCGCCGACCTGCCCTGGCTCCGGTAGCGGAGACGGGACGGGCCGACGCCCTCGGGGCGGGGCCCCCGGCGGCCCTGTGGCCTGCGGGGACCCGCCCGGCTCGCGTACGGCCCGTACCCCCGTCCCGGGCCGTACGCCTCGCTCAGTGCGCCATCACCGGCACCGGCACGTCCTGCTCCGCGCCCTCGCCGTCACCGGAGCGCGCCGCGGGCGTGGAGCCGCCCTGGTGGCCGGTGTTGATGAAGGTGAACGCGATCACGGCGGAGAGCAGCAGGATGCCGGCCGCCCACCAGATGGCGGTGGTGTAGCCGTGCGTCATCGACTCCAGCTTGAGCACGTCCAGGGAGCGGGCACCGGCCGCGTGCGAGGTGGCGTACGCGGTGGTGGCGCTGGCCGCGACGGTGTTCAGCAGGGCGGTGCCGATCGCGCCGCCCACCTGCTGGGAGGTGTTGACCATCGCGGAGGCGACGCCCGCGTCGCTGGGCCGCACGCCGTGCGTGGCCAGCGACATGGCCGGCATGAACGCCGTACCCATGCCCAGGCCCAGCAGGACGAAGGCGGGCAGGATCAGCGCCGGGTAGGAGGTGTCCAGCCCGATGCCGGTGAGCATCACCATGCCGACGGCGGCGAGCAGGAAGCCCGGGGCCATCAGCAGCCGCGGCGGGACCCGGGTCATCAGGCGGGTGCCGATCTGCGTGGAGCCGACGATCATGCCGCCGACCATGGGCAGGAAGGCCAGGCCGGTGACGACCGGCGTGTAGCCCCGTACGACCTGGAGGTAGTAGGTCAGGAACAGGAACAGGCCGAACATGCCGATGACGGCCAGGCCCAGGGAGAGGTAGACACCGCCGCGGTTGCGCTCGGTGACCACGCGCAGCGGCAGCAGCGGGTTCTTCACCTTGGACTCGACGACGCCGAAGGCCAGCAGCAGGGCGGCGGCCGCGGCGAACAGGCCCAGCGTCCAGCCCGAGGTCCAGCCGTCGGACTCGGCGCGGGTGAAGCCGTACACCAGCGAGACCAGGCCGAGGGTGGCCAGCAGGACGCCGGGGATGTCGAGCTTGGAGGGGTTGCGCGAGCCGGCGGGCTCCCGGATCACCAGCAGCGCGCCGACGGCGGCGATGACGGCGAAGGGGATGTTGACGTAGAAGGTCCAGCGCCAGTTCAGGTACTCGGTGAGCAGGCCGCCCAGCGTCAGGCCGATGGCGCTGCCGCCACCGGCGATGGCGCCGAAGATGCCGAACGCCTTCGCGCGCTCCTTGGCCTCGGTGAACGTCACCGCGAGCAGCGAGAGCGCGGCCGGGGCCAGCAGCGCGCCGAAGACGCCCTGCAGCGCGCGGGCGCCGAGCAGCAGGCCCATGTTGCTCGCGGCACCGCCGAGCGCGGAGGCGAGGGCGAAGCCGACCAGGCCGATGATGAACGTGCGCTTACGGCCCCACAGGTCCGCCACGCGCCCGCCGAACAGCAGCAGCCCGCCGAAGGCCAGCGCGTAGGCCGTGATGACCCACTGCCGGTTGCCGTCGGATATGCCGAGGTCGGCCTGGGCGGAGGGCAGCGCGATGTTCACGATCGTGGCGTCGAGCACGACCATGAGCTGGGCGAGAGCGATGAAGATCAGCGCTTTCCAGCGCCTGGGGTCGACGGAGTGGGCTGTTTCTGGCATGACGGGATCCACCTAGTGGTGCAGTGAGCGAAAAACGCGGCGCAATCGCCTGTCAGCGGGCGCGTACGTATGGATACGGAGAAATGGGACGGGTGGGTCGTGGGGGTGGGCTGCCGGGTCGATGAGGGGAGTTACGGGACGCGCGGGGGACCGCACACACGGGGCGCACGGCTCCGCTCAGGGCGCTCAGGGCCGTTGCCGGAGGTCTTCCAACGTGGCCGCCGCGCCGGGCAGTTCGGAGCGCGCGGGCGCCATCAGGCCGTCCAGGAACAGCTGGAGGTGCCGGTGCACGAATCTGTCGAAATCGATACAGCCACTCCCCGGCAGCGGCCGGGTGAGCTGGGTGAGCGCGACCATCAGGTCACCGACGGCGATGTCGGTGCGCAGCTGGCCGCTGTCCCGCGCCGCGCCCATCAGGGCCTCGACGGCCGCCTCCAGGCGGTCGCGCGCCGCGAGCATGTCGGGGTGGTCCTTGTCGATGCCGTCCGAGAGCAGCGGGCACAGGGCCCCGATCCGCTCCTCCACCGCAGCGTGGACAAAGCGCCTCAGCGCCTGGAAAGCATCGGACTCCTCCGTGAGGGCTGCCTCCGCCCGGTCCGCGGTACGGGACATGACGGAGAGCGTGACGTGGTGGATCAGCGCAGGGCGATCCGCGAAGTGCCGGTACAGCGTGGCATTGCCGACCCCGGCCCGTCGAGCGATTTCGTCGAGGGGGATCTCGGCCCCCTGCTCGACCATCGCCTCCCGGGCGGCCGCGAGGATGCGCTCCCGGTTGCGCAGGGCGTCGGCCCGCAGTCGGGGCTGCGGGATCTTCACGTCGCTGGCGGCCACGTCGGCACTTCTCCTCTCGGGGTCCGGACCCGCAGGACGGGTGCGGCAATGAAGCGGGGAGCCGGTCCCCGCTTCGTGGGACACCGGGTTAAACGGGGAGAGCGTCCCCGGATATTTCACGTCCGCTTGTGACCTGCACCACATGAGGTGACGTACGGGTACGCGCCCGGCTCGGCGGCGCTGTACGTGACGCCAAACGCGGCTCCGTACACGCCCGGCCCGGTGGCTCTGTACGTGACGCCAAATGCCGTAATCCCGCGCGCAGCTGATCACCCACCGCCACAGGGTGATCAGCATGAAGCAGATATCCGCCGCGCTGGCGGCGTTCACGGCTGCCGCGACGGCGCTCCTCGCCCTGGCCACCGCCCCGCCCGCCGGCGCCGCAGGACCGGCCGCCGCCCCGCCGCCCCGCCCCGCCGCCGGCCTCCGGGCCGCGCCGCCCACCGGCCCCTGCGCCCTGGAGGGCATCACCGACAACGTGGCCGAGACCGCCCGGACCCCTCCCGGCTACGCCCGCTCCAGCGGCACGGTGAGGGCGCTGACCCTCCTGATCGACTTCCCGGACGCCCGGGCCCCGCTCACCCCCGCCCGGCGCTACGCGGAGTTCTTCCCCGCCGCCGCGGACTTCTTCCGCACCAGCTCCTACGGCAAGCTCGACTACCGCTCCACTCCCGTCCTGAAGTGGATCCGGATGTCCCGCCCCTTCGCCTCGTACGGGATCAAGCGCGGCGCGAGCTTCAGCCCCGGCTCGGGCAACGGCTACGCCGCGCTCTCGCAGGAGATCCTGGACGCCGTGGACGAGGAGACCGACTTCCGCGACTACGACGTGATCAACGTCCTGGCCACGCCGAACGCGGGACCGCCCGCCACGCGGACCGTGCTGTCGGTGACCTTCAGCGGCGGCGAGATGGGCCTGTTCACCGACGACGGAATCCCCTTCCAGAACGTCTCGTTCATCTGGAGCCGGCAGACCGGCAACAGCGCCTTCCGCGTCCTGAACCACGAGAACGGCCACTCCTTCGGCCTGCCCGACCTCTACTACGCCGACGGCCGCAAGGCCCCGCCGCCGGTGGGCCACTGGGACCCGATGGACGAGGACTGGGGGCCGCACAACGACTTCATGGGCTGGCACAAGTGGAAGATGGGCTGGCTGGGGCGCGACCAGGTGAACTGCGTGCTGCCGTACGGCAGCGACGCCACCGACGGAGTCACCGAGCACACCCTGACCCCCACCGCCGTCCCCGGCGGCACGAAGATCGTGGTGATTCCCACCGACGCGTACAGCGCCTTCGTCCTGGAGGCGCGCGAGCGCAGCGCCCTGGATCCGGCCGTCTGCCGCCCCGGCGTGCTGATCTCCTGGCTCGCCACCGACATCCCCTCGGGACTGGGGCCCGTCCACGTCCTGGACTCCACGCCCCGCAGCGGCGGCTGCCGCACCACGGACCCCGACGTCTATCCCGAGCTGACGGACGCGCCGTTCCGGCCGGGCGAGACCTACACCGACCCGCGCAGCGGGACATCGGTGCGGGTGCTCGCCAAGCAGGCGGACGGCAGGTATCGCGTCCGGGTCACGGCCCCTCGGCACATGTACTCCTGAGACGGCCCGGCGCCATGACTACAGGGCGGCGTCGCGCCAGTGCCGCCGCCCGACGCTGATCAGTCTCAGCTGGCTGCGGGCGGTGTCCACGGTGCGGCGGGCGGCGACGGCGTCGCCCTCGTCGGCGGCGTCCAGGAGGGCGGAGGCGGTCATCACCAGCCGGTCGACGTAGAGCTCGGCCAGCATCCGTACCTCCTGGGCGCGCCAACCCTCCGACTGCGGCTGGGACTTCAGGGCGGTGGCGACCTCGTCGGCGAAGGTGTCCAGCTCGTGGGCGATGGCCCGGCGTACGGCGCGTACGCCGCCGTGCCGCTCGCGGGCGACGAACCGTACATGGGCGGGGTGTTCGCGTACGAACCGCTCGACCACCGCGACCGCGCCGTCGATCCGCCCCTGCGCCGCGTCCTGTTCGGCGAGCACCGCGCGCACCATGCCGTGCAGGCTGCCCAGCGCCTCCTCCACCAGCGCGACGCCCAGTTCGCCCAGGTCGCAAAAGTGCCGGTAGAAGGCGGCCGGGGCCACGCCCACCACCCGCGTCAGCTCGCGCAGCCCCAGGCTGCTCAGGCTCTGTTCCTCCAGCAGGCCGAGCGCCGCGTCGAGAAGGGCCTGCCGGGTCCGCTGCTTCTGGGCCTGCCGGACCCCAAGAGTGTGACTCACACCATCCAGTAAACAACCGTTCTCCCAGTGGCTCCACCCCTACACTGGCAACTGAGTGAACAACTGTCCTCCGAAATCCGAACTCGCCGATACGGAAAGGCAGATCATGCTCTTCCTCGTCGCAGCCCTTCTCCTGCTGGGGATCCTGCTGGGCACCGCGGCACACCTCCCCCTCGCCGCGACCCTCGTCGCGGCCGCCGCCATCGGCGCCTGGCTCCTGGCCTTCTTCCTGCGCGAACGCCACCACTCCTCCAAGGGAGCGGCCCGATGACCCCGACGACACTGACGCGGCGACCCCCGCAGACCACCCGTACGACGGCCGAGCGCGCCCCGCAAACACCCGAGGGCAGCCCCGCCGCACACGCCGACGCGATGGCCGTGGCCTCCTTCGTCCTGGGCCTCGTCGGCACCCTGGCCTTCAACGTCGTCCTCGGCCCGTGCGCCCTCGTGCTGGCCACGCTGGCGCTGATCCGCGGCACCCGCCGCCGCGGCCGCGCGCTGCTCGGCCTCGCCCTGGGCGCCGCCGACCTGATCCTGCTCGCCGCACTGGTAACGGCCGACGGCACGGTGAGCTGGCACATCGGCGGCTGACCCGGCCGGGCGGCGCCGCCCGCCCGTCGGCCGAATGTCCGACCCAGCGGAGCGCCTGAAGGCGATCCGGGCGCCGCCGCCCGCACAGTGAGCGGATGGTTACCAAGACAGCGGTGGCGGGCGCGGCCGTGGTCGTGGGGCGAGCGGGCCCGGCGGGAGCGGCCGGGACTGTGGACGGTGTATCCGGTGCTGGTGGACGCCTACACCCAGCTGGGCGAGCACAGGGCGGCGACCGCCGCCGTGCAGCGGCTGCTCGATCTGCGGCCCGGCCTGGCCGCCTTCACCCGTGCCGCGTACGAGCTGGAGATGCACGGCAGACCGGACGAGGCGGCCACCGCCCTGGAGCGCGCCCGCGAGATGGCCGCCACTCCGGCGGAGGCCGCCTTCTGCCTGCACCGCCTCGGCGAACTCGCCTGGGAGCGCGGTGACGCGCGCGGCGCGCTGCGGCAGTACGAGGCCGCGCACCCGGCGCTGGCAGGGCGGGCGAAGGCGCTGGCCGCGCCGGGCCGTACGGATGCGGCGCCGGCCGGGTACCGGCGGCTGACCGAGCGCGTACCACTGCCCGAATACGTCCTGGAACTGGGCAAGTTGGAGGAATCCCTGGGCAGGAAGGACCAGGCGCGGCGCCAGTACGAGGTGCTGCGCGCCCAGGTCCGGCTCCTGGCGGCGAACGGCGCCTCCGACGACCTCACCCTCGGGCTCTTCGAGACCGACCACGGCGATGCGCGCGCCGCCGTACGGACACTGCGGCAAGAGTGGCAGCGGCGGCCCGGCGTCCAGGTGGCCGACGCGCTGGGCCGGGCCCTGCACCGGGCCGGGCAGGACACCGAAGCGCTCCGGTACGCGCGCCGGGCGGCCCGACTGGGGTGGCGAAGCGCCGCGTTCGCCTACCACCGGGGCGAGATCGAGCGGGCGCTGGGCATGACCGGTACGGGCCGCGGCCACCTGCGCGCGGCGCTGCGCCTCAACCCGCACTTCTCCCCCTTGCAGGCGCCGCGCGCACGCCGGGCCCTGGAGGCACGGCGAGGGCGCTCGCGCGGGGAGCGGCGGCTGCGCTGCTGCCGATCCAGGCGCCCCTGCTCGCACAGCCGTCGGCGGCTGCCCAACTCGCCCACCCCTTGGGGAACTTCACGGTCAACCGCTTCCACGGCCTCGTCCTGCACCCGGACCGCATCGAGGACACGGCGGTGATCGACCGGGCGGAGATCCCCACGCTCCAGGCGCACGGCCGGGACGACGCGGGGGCCGAATGCGCGCGTACGGCACGGGAGTTGCACATCGAGGTGGACGGCGAGCGGGCGGACTGGCGGGTGACACGGGCGCGGGTGGAGTGTCCGCCGGGCGAGGCGGGGCTGCGCACGACCCGGTTCAGCCGCCGGCTCACCGCGGCCGTAAGGCTGCGCGGCCCCGCCGAGGCGGCCGTCTCCGACGGCGGCGGGCAGGGCCGGATCGGCTGGCGGGGCGCCGCGGCCGGGCACGGGACGCCGCGCTGGTCGGCGCCACCGTCACCGCCACCCACACCGCGGGCGTACTGGCGCTGGGCCTGCTGCTCACCGTGGCCGCCTCCTTCGCCGCCGACCGCCTGCTGGGCTGGCTGGGCGTGGCCAGCGGACTCCTGGTCGCCGGGGTCGGCGTACTGCTGCTGCGGGACGTCGGGGCGGCGGGGCACGGGCACGGATTCGGGCACACGCACGGACACGAACACGGGCATACGCATGAGCACAGCCACAGCCACAGCCACAGCCACAGCCACAGCCACCATCATGACCCCCTCCCCCACCGCCGCCGCAGCCTGATCGGTATGGGCCTGGCCGGGGGCCTCGTCCCCAGCCCCTCCGCGCTCGTCGTCCTCCTCGGCGCGATCGCCCTGAACCGCACCGCCTTCGGTATCACCCTCGTCCTGGCGTACGGCATCGGCATGGCCGCCGCGCTCACCGCCGCCGGACTGCTCGTGGCCCGCTTCGGCGACCGGCTCTCCGCGCGCCTGCCGCGCGGCGCCGGATGGCTGGAGCGGGTACGCCCCTGGCTCCCCCGCCTGACCGCCGCGCTGGTCCTCGCCGTCGGCACCGGCCTGGCCCTGCGCAGCGCCGTACCCCTGCTGTACGACGACTGAGGACGTACGCACAGAGGCCGGGGCGCGCCCCTCAAGGGGCGCGGCCGCTCAGCGCCGCGACCGGGCCCGGCCCACGGTGTACGGCAGGATCGTCACCGCGACGGACGGCAGCCGGTCCAGGGCGCGGGCCAGGGATTCACCGGTGCCGCGGTGCAGGAGGCGGCCGAGCAGGGTGCGGTAGGTGCGGCGCGGCATGAGCAGGGTCAGCGCGGTGCCGCCGTCCTGGGTGGTCCGTACGGCCAGGTCGCCGACCGCCCGCACCAGCCGCCGGTCCGGGCAGTGAACGGTCTCCAGCGGTACGTCGGTGTTGTGCGCCGCCTGCCAGCGCTCGGCCAGGTGCCGGGCGCGGGCGGCGTCGACGGCGATGTGGACGGCGCGGATCTCGTCGGGCCGCAGCTCGTGCGCGTACCGCAGGGCCTCGAAGACGGCCGGGTCGAAGGCGTCGACGAGGACGAAGACGAGGTGCCGCCGCCAGCGCGGCTGATCGCTGCTGCCCACCGGCAGCGCCTCCAACGCGGCTGCCTCGTCGCGGTATTCGCGGTTGATACGGATCAGCGCCCAGACGCCGAGCGGGAAGACCACGACCACCAACCAGGCGCCCTCGGTGAACTTGGTGACCGCGAAGACCAGCACGACGGCGGCCGAGACCACGGCCGCACTGGCGTTGACGGCGAGCTTGAAGCGGCGGCCCGGCTCGCGGCGCCGCCAGTGGTAGGCGGTGAGCCCGGAGCCGGCCATGGTGAAGGCGGTGAACACCCCGATCGCGTACAGGGCCACCAGCTTGTCCACGTTCGCGCCGGTGACCAGCAGCAGCGCGAGCGAGACGACGGTCAGCGCGAGGATGCCGTTGGAGAAGGCCAGGCGGTGCCCGCGGCGGGTCAACTGCCGGGGCAGGAAGCGGTCTTCGGCCACGAAGCTGGCCAGGAAGGGGAAGCCGGTGAAGGGGGTGTTGGCGCCGGTGTAGAGGATCAGGGCAGTGGCGAGCTGTACGAGGACCAGCCCTGCCGTGCCCAGCCAGGTGCCGCCGAAGACGAGGTGGGCCTCCTGCGCGATGACGGTCGGGGTGCCGTCGGTGTAGGGGATGGCGTGGGTGAGGTGCGCCAGCCAGGACACCCCGAGCACGAGCGTGCCCAGGATGCAGCTCATCGCGATCAGGGTGCGGCGGGCGTTGCGGCCCTGCGGCTCACGGAAGACGGAGATGCCGTTGGAGATCGCCTCCAGGCCGGTCAGCGAGGAGCCGCCGTTGGCGAAGGCGCGCAGCACCATGAACAGCGAGGCGCCGTACAGCCAGCCGTCCCCCGCCTCGCCCAGCGGTACGGCGCCCGCGGCCCGTACGTCGGCGTGCGGCAGGTCCCCGAAGGCCCAGCGGGCCAGCCCCACCACGAGCAGCAGCCCGACGGCGGCCATGAAGAGATAGGCGGGGACGGCGAAGACGCGCCCCGCCTCCCGCAGCCCCCGCAGATTCCCGTACGCCAGGACCATCACCACCCCCACACTGATGGGCAGTTGGAGATGGTCCATGCCGGTCCAGCCGCCGCCCACCAGGTGGGCGAGCGAGACGATCGCGTTCGTACCGGCCGAGACCTGGACGGCGACGGTCACGACGTAGTCCACCAGCAGCGCGACGGCGGCGACCTGGGCCACATTCGGCCCGAAATTGTCCCGCGCGACGACATACGAGCCGCCCGCCCGCGTATAGATCATGACGACATCGCTGTAACAGAGCGTCAGCAGCACCAGGACAAAGAGAATCGCCCCGGTCACCGGCATCAGCAGCGTGAAGGCCGCGGCCCCCGCCACGGGCACCAGAATCCGCAGCATCTCCTCGGAGCCGTACGCCGAGGAGCTGATGCAGTCCGAGGCCAGCACCCCCAGCGCGGTGCGGTTGTTCAGCTTCTCCTGCGCGATCCGCTCGGTGACCAGCGGCGGCCCGAGCAACCGCCGCTTGATCCGGTAGGAAACCGGCTCGGGCAGCGCCCCCGGCGGCACGGCACTGAAGTCGCTCATCCCCCCATCACACCACCGCCGGCCCCGCCCCCCGCCGGGCACGGCGACCGGTCGGCCATCCGGGTGCCCACCACCTCCCGTTCGCCGCAACGAAGCTCGCCGCGACGAAGCCGGGACAGCACCCGGCGCCGAGTGCGGTGCAGCCGTACGCCTACTCCCCGGGAACGAGCCACCGCAGCCTGCCGTCCTTCGGCGACGTGCGGCAGGTGAGCTGCTCCCCCTTCGAGCTGGTGGCCCGCGCCCCCGCCGACCGGCACTTGCGGTGCAGCTCCTTGCAACTGCCCTTCTTCTTCCCCGGCCCCTTGGCACAGTTCAACGTGTCGTGCGCCGCCTTGCCCTCGGTCGAAAGCCGCTCGTAATTGCTCCCGCCGTACCGCCCGGGAGAATCAACGCCCCCACCGCTGACACCGCCGCCTTGGCCCGTACGGGGATGCGCCCCTCCTCCACCTCGCGCGGCGTCGCCGAGTGGGAGGGGGAACGCGTCGCCGAGGGCGAGGGGGATACGCGCCGACGCGCGACTCGCCACCCTGGCACACGCACCCCGCCCCCATCAGCGGCCCATGTCCCGCCCACGCCGCCGAAGGTCGCGCACCCCACGCCCCAGTGCCCCCGCTCACAAACCCCCTGGGCCCGCCGCGCGCACCGCTGGGCGTCCGCTACCCTGTCCTGCGGGACCTTCCCTGCCTCCACAGGCGTTCCACCCCCTCGACCAGGGTGCACGCCCCCGGAGCCCGGGCCCGGCCCCACCACCGCACGCCTCCGTAGCTCAGGGGATAGAGCACCGCTCTCCTAAAGCGGGTGTCGCAGGTTCGAATCCTGCCGGGGGCACCATGCATTGCCGCTCTGACCTGGGGTTTATCCCTCAGGGAGGGGTCCTGCTCGGCCTCGGACGTCTCGTCCGGGGCCGTTTGCGTGAGCGGACGGGGAGTTGATCTCCGCACGGGTTCTGCGCGTTCGTGGTCGGTCGGCTCTGGCAACCGCAGCCGCTCGCAGCCTTCGCCTTGTCGGCGGCCACGCGATGCGGCTCTTTCGGAGATCTTGTGATGGAGCTGCCGTCATCCGGCCCCCCTCTGACCCAACCCACCACCGGCCCCGTGCCCCTGTCACCTACGCTTTCGGGCACGGCCATGGCCACACCGGGCAGGGGCGCGGCCCAAGCCGTGAGAGCGGTGTGCAGTTCGATCGTGAGTCAGCAGGCGCGGGCATCGCGCTGCTGCGTCAACGCGTCCTCCTGATCGCGCACTTGAGACGTCGGTGCACCGGCCGGACCGCGTCCCCGCGATGATCCCCGGCTGCGGAGATCTCGCCAGGGCCGCGTTCGGTGTACGCCGGCACACCGGGCGCCGTCGTCCGCGCAGGGGACGAGAACGCCTTCAGGACCTGGGTCCGGCACACGGCCCCGACCAGGACCAGGGGCCTGGTCGGGGATCGGTCCCGGGTACCTGCCCGGGGCCGGGAGCCACTGCGAGAATGGACCGCGGACGCTGGCTCCTCCCGGGATCGCAGGCCGCCGCGGGAACGGCTCACGAACGACGGTCGCGGTGGACCGGCGAAGGCCGGGACCGGCCGGCCATGGAAAGGACCACCACCAGCATGTCGACGCGCCACCGGCCCCTGCCGCCGTCACCGAGAGCCGACGGCCTGCCCTGGACCGCCAGTGACGCGCTGGTGGCTGCCGGGGTGGCCGTCCTCGACCTCCTCGGGTACACGGTCGGCGGCCCGGACCGCGGCCAGCCGGTCTCCCTGGCCGCGCTGGTCCTGCTCGTGCTGGCGGCCGTACCGCTGCTCACCAGGCGCCGCTACCCGCTGGCGTCACTGGCGGGGGTGCTGGTCCTCAGCCTGGCACTGAACCTGAGCGGGCCGGTACCGCACCACTTCAACGGCACGCTCACCGTGGCGCTGTTCGCCGTGGCCCGGTCCTGCCGTCTCGCGGTGGCGGCGCCGGCCGCCCTCGTGGCGGCCGCCGTGACACTGCTGGGACGGGGGCATCCGCTGCCCCCGCCGGTCGCGGACGTGGCGAGCAACGTGCTCGCCCCCCCCCCCCCCCCCCCCGGCGCTGGTCATCGCTGCGGCCGAGGCACTGAAGCGCTGGCAGCACGCGGTGGAGGTCCGGCGCAGACTGCTGGCCGACCGTGCGGTGGCCCAGGAACGTCGCCGTATCGCGCGGGAGTTGCACGACATCGTCGCCCACCACCTCACCACCATGCAGCTGATGGCCGGTGGTGCAAGGGCCAACCTCGGGGGCGACACCGAGGTGGTGCGCGACGCTCTGGTCACCCTGGAGGGCTCCGGGCAGATAGCGCTGCGAGAGATGCGCCAACTGCTCGACGTGCTCCGGGCCGGCGACGAGCCGGACGAGGTGCCGTCCGCGCCGCAGCCCGGTGTCGGGAGCCTCGTCCAGCTCGTCGACGAGGCCCGCAGGGACGGCCTGCCCGTCGATTTCGCCGTCATCGGGGCGGAACGCCCGCTGCCACCGAGCACCGGCCTGGCGGTGTTCCGGATCGTCCAGGAGTCCCTCACCAACACCCGCAAGCACGCCGGCCGGGCCCAGGCGCGGGTGCGGCTGACGTACCACCCGGACCGGATCACCGTCGAGGTGTCCGACAACGGCACGGCCGCACCGGCCGACACCCTGGTGGGCGCCCTGGCAGGAGCGGGCGGTGCGGGTGGGCCGAGGTCGCACCGCACCGGGTACGGACTGATCGGCATGCGCGAGCGCGTCGCGCTACAGGGCGGCAGCATGGTGGCCGGCGGCCTCGACGGCGGTGGCTTCCGGGTGGCGGCCACCCTGCCGGTGGCGCCGGTCGACGGAGAGGAGCAGCTCGGATGACAGGGCCCTCGGAGCGGATCAGGGTACTGATCGCGGACGACCAGCCGCTCGTGCGGCGGGGGGTGGCCCTGATCCTGACCCCCGACCCGGCGTTCGACGTGGTGGCCGAGGCGGACGACGGGCAGCGGGCGGTCGAGCTCGCGCACCAGCATCGGCCCCACGTCGTGGTGATGGACATCCGGATGCCGGTTCTCGACGGTGTCCAGGCAACCGAGCGGCTCGCGCGGGAGCTGCCCGCCTGCCGAGTCCTGGCGCTGAGCACCTTCGACATGGACGAGTACGTGGTCGCCGCCCTGCGCGCCGGCGCCTGCGGCTTCCTGCCCAAGGACGTCTCCCCGGAGGAGCTTGTGGCGGCCGTGCGCACCGTGCACACCGGGGAGGCGGCCGTGGCGCCCCGCCTGCTCACCCGCCTGATCTCGGCCTATGTCACCGCGCCGGGCCGTCCGCAGCCGCCGTCGCGGGTGCCCGGCGCGGGCGAACTGACGCCCCGCGAGGTCGAGGTGTGGCATCTGCTGGCCACCGGCCTCGACAACGCCGAGATCGCGTCGGCGATGGACATCAGCGTCTCCACGGTCAAGAACCACATCACCAGCGTCTTCGCCAAGCTGAGTGTCCGCGACCGTGCCCAGGCGGTGATCGCGGCCTACGAGTCCGGCCTGGTCGAGGCCCGGTCGGCGAACTCGGGGGGCTGAACCTGGCTGCCCCGGCCGGCAGAGGACAGCCGCACAGGCACACGGAAGGCCGCTGTGCCGGGCAGCGTGATCGCGACCCCCGTCCACCGAAGCCGCGATCACTCTGCTCGATGTCGGGTTCCGCGCAGAGGCCCGGACCGAGGGGAGTCAGCGGCAGAGGGCCGCGTCCACCGTGGCGTCCACACGCTGCCCGGCCGCGTCACTTGGGATCATGGTCACCGCGATGCTGGCGGAGCGGCCGTCATCGGTGGCTCCCCCGGCGGTGTAGTAGCCCGGAAGGGTCCCGCCGTGGCCCCAGTACAGGCCGTGGCAGGACAGCGGCCGGCTCACCAGGCCCAGCCCGTAGCGAACGCCGGGGCCTACCTTGTCGGCGGGGACGGTGGTGCGCATCTGGGCGAGCTGCGCCGGGGGCAGGAGTCGGCCGCGAAGGAGCGCGGTGAAGAAGGAGTTGAGGTCGGTGTTGGTGGAGACGAGGGCGCCCGCCGCCCAGCCCCAGGAGGGGTCCAGTTCGGTGTAGTCGCGGAGCGCCCCGTCGGCGTCCCGGTGGTAGCCCTTGGGGTGGGCCTTGCGGATGGTCATGTCTCCAGGGGTGGGGAAATAGGTGTGGCGCAGGCCGATGCGGTCGATGACGCGCTTGGTGATCTCCTCGCCGAGGGGCCGCCCGGTGACCTTCTGGATGATCAGGCCGGCCAGCAGGTAGTTGGTGTTGTTGTACTCCCAGCTCGTACCCGGGGTGAAGTGGGCCTTCTGGGCCAGGGCCGCATCGAGGAGTTCGCGCGGTTCGTAGTACCGCGTCGGATCGGTGAGGACGGAGTCCTTGTCCAAGTATTCGGGCAGGCCGCTGGTGTGCTGGAGGAGTTGGCGGACGGTGATCTTGCGTCCGTCGATGCCGTCGCCGCGCAGCAGGCCCGGCAGATAGGTCTCAACGGGCTCGTCCAGAGCGACCTTTCCTTCGGCGACGAGTTGCAGGACGACGACGGCGGTGAAGGTCTTGGTGTTGCTTCCGGCTCGCACCTGGCCGTCGACGGGGACCTTGGCCCCGGTGGCGAGGTCGCCGACGCCGGCGGTGTAGGTACGGGTGCGGCCGTCGCGGCCCTTGACGGTGGCCAGTGCGGCAGGCAGTCCGTCGTCCTTCACCAACGTGTTCAGGCTCGCCTGAACGCTGTCCGGTCTGCCGCCCGCGAACGCCGCGGTCGGCGCCAGCACCCCGGCCGCCACGACGCCGGCGGCCACGGCCGCCACCACCCGGTGCCGGCCGCCCCGGCGAAAGCGCGGGAAGCGACGGTGCGATGCATGCTCGTGCACGGAGGAACCCTTCTGATGGATGGCGCCGGCGACTCCCGGCCTTCACCAAGAGGACCATTCAGGGGCAGGGGCGTTCATCCGTACTCAGGACGAGCCCGACCCCGGGAGCAGGCTCCGGGAGACGGCCTCGGCCAGGACCGTGCTCCTGGCCGCCGGCGATTGCAACGGTTCCATAAAACGATCCGGGACGCCCGACTCGCCGACTCCGGTCGGAGAGGAGAGGAGTGGAGAGGAGTGGAGAGGAGTGGAGAGGGCCGGCACCGGGACGTGCCACGCCAGGAAGCCATCTGGAAAACAACGACATGTCAGCCATCCCGTGCCTTCAGTCAAATTTGCTTCGAGAGTCAACTGCCGCGCATCCAGGCGTGGTCCTTCCCTGTGACCACGGTTCACCGCGTCGCCGCGAGCTTCGCGAGGGGCGCACGAGCCGGGTGAGTGCCGCGACCGCGGCACGGCACGCTCGGACCGCGAAGGAGCACGACATGGCAGTACGTCGACGAGTGCGCACCGGGGTGGTGGGTCTCGCCGTGGCGGCGGTGGCCGCTACCGCGTTCACGTTCCCCGCACACGCCGAGTCCAGGAAGGGGCACGCGGCGACCCAGCGTGCGATGGACGCCATGGTGGCCGACGGGATCCCCGGGATCACGGCCGCGGCAGTGGACAAGGGTGTTGCCTGGCAGGGGACTTCGGGTGTCGGCAACCTGAAGACGGGCACGCCGCGCGGCGCCGACGACCGGTTCCGGATGGGCAGCATCACCAAGACGTTCGTGGCGACCGTGCTGCTGCAGATGGAGGCCGAGGGCAGGCTCGGCCTCGACGACACCGTGGAGCGCTGGCTCCCCGGCCTCGTACGGGGCAACGGCAACGACGGCCGCAGGATCACCGTGCGCCAACTCCTCAACCACACCAGCGGGCTTTTCAACTACACCAGCGACACGAAGTTCGCGAACGACAATCTGCTGGAGGGCTTCCCCGCACACCGCTACGACACCCACACACCGCGGGAACTGATACGGGTGGCACTGTCGCACAAGCCGGACTTCGCGCCCGGCACCAGGCACTCGTACTCCAACACCGGGTACATCCTGGCCGGGTTGATCATCGAGAAGATCAGCGGCAGCAGCTACCGGCACGAGATCCGTGAGCGCATCATCAACCCGCTCGGCCTGCGGACCACCCGTCTCCCGGGCGTCGATCCCTTCCTGCCGAAGCCGAGCAGCCGGGCGTACTCGAAGCTGAGCCGGGACCCCGGCGCGACGAGGATCCACGACGTCACCGAGAACAACGCCTCCTGGGCCTGGGCGGCAGGCGAAGGCATCTCCACGACCGGCGACCTCAACCGGTTCTTCAGCGCCCTGATGCGCGGCAAGCTGCTGCCCGGGAAGCAACTCGCCGCAATGCAGACGACGGTGCCCACGCCCGACGAGCGCGCCTACTCCGGCTACGGCCTCGGGCTGTACAGCGTCAGGACGAGCTGCCACGCGAAGCTGTGGAGCCACAGCGGTGGAACCCCCGGCTCCGAGACGCATACCGTGACCACTGCGGACGGCCGTCACACCCTCACGTACAACGCCAACGGCGACTGGAGCGAGAAGGGCGACGTGATCGACGCGGAGTTCTGCGGAGCGGACGGCAAGGGCAAGGGCAAGGGCCAGGGCAAGCAGGGGGAGCGTCCGGCGCCGCGACGGTGAAGTGCCGCCGGGAGAGGTGAGGTGAAGGCCCCGGCAGTGCGCGGAAGCTGTTCCTGCGGGTACATCTGACGCTCGCTCCGGGGCGCGGTCGACGGCGGGCGCGGGCCGGTTCGGATGCACGGTGGCCGAGCCGGTCCGTGCCCGCCGCGACGTCCTATGGGCTCCTCACACACGCGGGCCGGTCGCGGGCGGGCCGTGTCTCAGGGTGAACTGGGAGCCTGCTCCCAGGGAGACTGCGGGAGTCCGCTCCCAGGAAGGCTGGGGGTCTGATCAGGGCGATCCCTGATGGGCAACGGCGTTCGTTTCCAGCAGAGTTGATCTTGCCACTAAGGCCCGTCAACGCTGTTCTGGAGGAACCTCGATGCGTAAACGTCACGCCCTGACCGCCCTTGCCCTGGCCACCGCTGTCGCCGCCGGTGTAGCGGCGCCCGCAAGCGCCGCCCGGCCGGATCCTGTGCGACAGGAGCTGGAGACGCTGGTGCACTCGGATCGCGCACCCGGCGCGCTGGCAAGCGTGTTGGACGGCAAGGGGAAATTCCGTACCTATACCGCCGGTGTAGGGGACCGGGACACTCGCGCGAAGATGCCCCGGGACGGTCAGGTGCGGATCGGGAGCGTCACCAAGACGTTCACCGCGGTGGTCGTGCTCCAACTGGTCGGCGAGGGCAGAATCAGCCTCGAGGACCCGGTCGAGAAGCACCTGCCGAACCTCCTGCGCGGCAAGGGGATCGACGGAAACGGCATTACGGTGCGTCAGCTCCTGCAGCACACCAGCGGACTGCCCGACTTGGAGGACGACGTCACCGACGACATCCTGGAGCGCCGCTACCTCTCTCCCCGCGATGCCCTGGACATCGCCCTTCGGCACGAAGCCGCCTTCAAGCCCGGCGAGAAGTGGCAGTACAGCAACACGAACTACCTGGTCGCCGGGCTGATGGTGGAGAGGGTCACTGGACGTCCCCTCGCCGAACAGCTCGACAAGCGCATCATCCAGAGGATCGGGCTGCGCCACACCTATTTCCCCGCCCCCGGCGAGACGGCCATCCGCGAACGCCACCCCCAGGGCTACCGCCCGGAGCCCATGGGCGCACCCGCGCGCAACGTCACCGAGATCGACCCCTCCGCGGCCTGGGCGGCAGGCGCGATGGTCTCCACCAACTCCGACCTCAACCGCTTCTTCTCCGCGCTGCTCAAGGACGACGGCAACCCTCTCCTCAAGGAGGCCCAGCGCAAGCAGATGCGCACCACCGTCCCCATGGAGAAAGGGAACTCCCGCAACACCATGGGACTGGGGATCATGCGGGTTCAGCAGTCGGACAAGTGCGCCTTCTGGGGCCACAGCGGTGGCATCCCCGGCTACGGGACCTGGGCCGGAGCCACCGACGACGGCCGCGCCGCCAGCGTCACGATGACCCTTGAACCGAACACCGGTGAAGCCGTAGGGCACCTGGAGAAGACCGTGACCACGGCCCTGTGCCGACGCTGAACCACGCCGCCTGGCTGACCGGGACGTTCACTCACTCATGGCCTGCCCCTTTCGAGCGCGCTGCGACGACCGACCACGCCGAGCGCGAAGACACCAGAAGCCGACAGACATCTCCTGAGACTCACACCGACACGTCAAGCGCCTCCTGACGACGGACGGTCGAGATCTCCTGGGATCCCGCAAAGCCATCCCGTGCACCCCACCGACTCTCGCATGCGTGAGCGATGCGTGAGCGGACGGCGCGACACGGGCCGCCCGCGGCAGGATCAGCGATCCTGCCGCGCAGCGCTGACCAGGAGGAACAGCACCACGCGGCACGAGCAAACACCACCGATCATGGATTCCGTCCCGCTCCTAAAGCGGGTGTCGCAGGTTCGAATCCTGCCGGGGGCACAGGCAGAAGGGCCAGTTCAGGGGTGTGATCCTCGTGGGCTGGCCCTTTTGTGTGGGCGTGGGAGGGGGTGGGGGTGGGGTGCTCATGGAGGGGGTGTGACCAGGCCTGTTTCGTAGGCGAGGATGACCAGTTGGATGCGGTCGCGGGCGTTGAGTTTGGCGAGCAGGCGGGTCACGTAGGTCTTGGCGGTGGCGATGCTGATGCAGAGCTGTTCGGAGATTTCGGCGTTGGTCAGGCCGCTGCCGACGAGGGTCAGGACCTCGCGTTCCCGGTCGGTGATGCCGGTGATCTCCCGTCGTGGCGGGGTGGCGGGGCGGTCGGCGAAGTCCTTGATCAGGCGGCGGGTGACGCTCGGGGCGATCAGGCCGTCTCCGGCGGCGACGACGCGGATCGCGCAGAGGATGTCGTCCAGGGCCATGTCCTTGACGAGGAAGCCGGATGCGCCCGCGCGCAGGGCGCCGTAGACGTACTCGTCGTCGTCGAAGGTGGTCAGGACGATGACATGGGCGCGGCTCGGTCCCGTGGTGATCTGCCGGGTGGCGTCGATGCCGTTCATGCCGGGCATGCGGATGTCCATCACCACGACGTCGGGGCGGGTGTGCTCGGTCAGCTGGACCGCTTCGGCGCCGGTTCCGGCTTCCCCGACGAGTTCGAGGTCGGGGGCTTCGGCGATGACCATCTGCAGTGCGGCGCGGATCAGGGGCTGGTCGTCGGCGAGTACGACGCGGATGGTCATCGGGCGCCTGCCGGTACGGGCAGGCGGGCCGCCACCCGGTAGCCGCCGCCGGGGCGCGGGCCGGCGGTGAACTCGCCGTGCAGCAGGCCGGCCCGCTCCCGCATTCCGAGCAGGCCGTAGCCGGTGCCGGAAGGGGCCGTGCCCTGGTCGGACGTTGGGGCGGCCTTGGGTGAGTTGGCGGGGCCGCGCCCGTTGTCGAGGACCTCGATGGCGACTTCCTCGTCCCGGCAGTCGATGGACACCTGGCAGGAGCGGGTGCCCGCGTGGCGCACCACGTTGGTGACCGCCTCCTGGACGATGCGGTAGGCGGAGATGTCGATCTCCGGGGGCAGGGGGCGCGGTCCGCCTCGCCAGCGCACGTCGACGCGGACGCCGGCGGCCGTGGTCGTCGCGGCGAGCCGGTCGATGTCGGCGAGGCCGAGGCCCGGGTCGAGCGGCGGCGCCTGGGGGGCCTGGCCGGGTTCGCTCTGGCGCAGTGCGCCGAGCATCCGGCGCAGCCCCGCCAGCGTCTCCCGGCCGGCCGTCTCGATCTCGCCCAGCGCGTCGCGCGCCCGTACCGGCTGGGTGTCGATGACCCGCCGTGCCGCACCGGCCTGGAAGGCGATGATGCCGATGCTGTGCGCGACCGTGTCGTGCATCTCGCGGGCGATCCTGAGCCGTTCGGCGGTGACCGCCTGGGTCGCGGCCTGGGCGCTCAGGCGCTCGGCGTACTCGCGGGTCTGGCGGACCGAATGGCCGAGCAGCCCGGCGATGACTGCCGTCAGGGCCACGGCCAGCTCCGCGGTGGTTCCCACGTTCCAGCCGAACAGCAGCCGGGTGGTCAGGTAGCCGGCGAGGACGGCGAGTGCCGAGGCGACGGCGGTGATTCCGGTACGGCGCGGCCGGGTGGCCGCGATGAAGTACAGCGCGGCATCGACCGCCAGGAACTGGGCCAGCGGGATCTCGCCCACGCCCAGGGGGAACGAGGCGAGGGCGGAGGCGGTGAGCAGCAGGGCGAGCGCGGGCAGCGGGTGACGGCGCAGCAGGCCGCTGCCGGCCAGCGCCAGGGCGGTGGCCACCACCAGGAACGTCACACCGTCCCACCGGTGGATCAAGGCGCCGGGGAGCCTGGTGGGCCCTGTCTCACCGGGCAGCCGGACGTTCATGAGAAGCGTGAACGCCATGCCCGCACACCACGTCAGGGCCGTCCAGATGCCGGGCGGCACGCGCTTGACCAGGGGAAGGGGCAGGGCAACGAGCATGTGCCGATCGTATGCGCGTACGACAGGGCTGCCATCGGACCGTGGGTGTACACCCACGGTCGACAGGCACCGCGGCGATTGTCAGCGGCGGTCCGATGACGCGCGGGGGCGGCCCGCGGAACTGTGGGCCGGGTGATCGAAGTCAATGAACTCACCAAGCGCTACGGCAGCACCACCGCCGTCAACGGCCTGACCTTCAGGGTGCGCCCCGGGCAGGTCACCGGGTTCCTCGGCCCGAACGGCGCCGGCAAGAGCACCACGCTGCGGATGGTGCTGGGCCTGAGCGCCCCCACCAGCGGCACCGTCACCGTCGACGGCCGTCCCTTCCGGGACCGCCCCCGCGGGCTGCGGCACGTCGGCGCGCTGCTGGACGCGGGCGATGTGCACGGCGGCCGCAGCGCGGCGGCCCACCTGTCCGTGCTGGCCCGCAGCAACCGGCTTCCGCGGCGGCGGGTGGCACAGGTGCTGGAGGAGGTGGGGCTGGCGGGTGCCGCGCGGCGCCGTATCGGCGGGTTCTCCCTCGGGATGCGGCAGCGGCTCGGCATCGCGGGCGCCCTGCTCGGTGATCCGCCGGTGCTGCTGTTCGACGAGCCGCTCAACGGGCTCGACCCGGAGGGCGTGAAATGGGTGCGCGGGCTGTTCCGGCGGCTGGCCGCCGAGGGCCGCACGGTCTTCGTCTCCAGCCATCTGATGTCCGAGATGGAGCACACCGCCGATCAGCTCGTTGTCGTCGGCCGCGGTGAGCTGATCGCCGCGGAGAGCCTGTCTCAGTTCGCGGCCCGCGGGACTCGGCCGAGCGTGACGGTGGGCGCCTGCGACGCTGCCGCGCTGACGAGCGTGCTGAGGGCCGAGGGCGCGGGCATCCGGCCGGAGCGCGGCGGACTGCTCACGGTGACCGGTCTGTCCGCGGCCCGGATCGGCGAACTCGCCCTGCGGCAGGGCGTCCTGCTGCACGAGCTGACCCCCCGTACCGGATCGCTGGAGGAGGCGTTCATGCACCTCACCGCCGACAGCACCGAATACCTCGCAGGAGATGTGCGATGACCACGCTCGCCCTGGCGGTCCCGGATTCCCCCGCCCGGTTCCGCGACCTGCTCGCCGCCGAGTGGCTCAAACTGCGGTCGCTGCGCTCGACCGCCTGGTCCTTGGTGATCGGCGCGCTGGCCGTCATCGGGTTCAACGTGGGCGCCGCCTACGACCAGTACCGCGCCTGGCCGCAGTACGACGCGGCGGGGCAGGCCGACTTCGTACGGAGCGAGACGGCGTTGCTGCACGCCTTCACCGGCACCGCGGGCACCGTCCTCGTACTGTGCATCAGCGCCATCGGTGCCGTCACCGTCGTCGGCGAATACAGCACCGGGCTGATCCGTACGACGTTCGCCGCCGTCCCTGCCCGCGGGTCCGTGATGGCGGCCAAGGTGACGGTCGTCGCGGCGGTCACCACGGTCTTCGGAGCGTGCGTCGCCGCGGCGTCGTTCGGCCTGAGCCAGTCCGTCCTGTCCGCCCGGCACATCGGCCTGCCGATCGACCACCCCGGTGCGCTGCGCATGGTGGTGGCGTCCGCGCTGCTCGCCCCGGTGTCCGCGCTCATCGGCATGGCCGTCGGCGCCGTCGTCCGGCACAGCGCGACCACCGTGGTCACCACCGTGGTGCTCCTCCTGCTGCTGCCCCTGGTCTTCAGCGACGACCGCCATTGGACGGCTGTCATCGACCACACCATGCCCTTCAGCGCGTGGCAGCGCCTGACGCACGCCGGCGCGTACGAAGTCGCCCACCCGTGGTCGATCGCCGGGGCCTGGACCGTCTACGCGCTCTGGGCACTCGTCGCCGCCGTCCTCACCGTGATCGGTGTGCGCCGCCGGGACCAGTGAGCGCCGCTCCCGCCACCCGCCTGCCTGCCGTACCGGCACGACCAGACACCCGAGAGAGACCGGAAACCTCACCGATGAAGACGATGAAGACGAGGCCGAAGATGAATCAGCGCGTCACGCGGACTGCCCTGCTCGCCCTGGCGGTGACCGCCGCGGCGTGCGCCACCACCGTGGTCCCGGTGCACGCGGTGGGGACGTACGAGGGGAGCGGTACCCGGCGCGCCGCAGCCGCCACCGCGCCGGACCGGACGCAGGGGCGTGGCCACGAGGCGGCCCTGGCCGTACTGCGGCAGGAAGTGGCAGCGGGCGGGCCGCCCGGCGCGGCGGCCATGGCGCAGGACGCGGAGGGCAGGTGGTTCGGCTCGGCGGGTTTCGCGGACACCGGCACGCGGCGGGAGCGCTCGGCCGACGACCGTTTCCGGGCAGGGAGCATCACCAAGACGTTCATCGCGACCGTTCTCCTCCAGCTGGAGGCGGAGGGGAAACTGAGCCTGGACGACACCGTGGAGCGATGGCTCCCCGGTGTCGTGCGGGGCAACGGGAACGACGGGAGGAAGATCCGCCTGCGTCAGCTGCTCAACCACACCAGCCACCTCCCCAGCCACACCGGCGATCCCGCCTTCCAGCACAACGCCTCCGGCCCCGGCTTCCCGGCACACCGGTACGACACCCACACCCCCGAGGAGCTGGTGTCCCTCGCGATGAAGTACCGGCCGGAGCCCGGTCCGGACACGAAGCCGGTGTACTCGAACACCAACTACGTCGTCGCCGGAATGGTCATCGAGAAGGCGACCGGGCATACGTACGCCCAGGAGGCCACCCGCCGCATCATCGAGCCGCTGAACCTGCGCGGGACGTCGTTCCCCGGCACTGCGGCGGCCATGCCCGATCCGCATCCCGTGGCCTACTCCCGGCTCCACGACGAGAGCCCCGGCGCCGAGGTCATCGATGCCACCGAGCAGAACATGACCTGGGTGGGCGCGGCCGGAGACCTGATCTCCACCACGGGAGACCTCAACACCTTTCACCGCGCCCTGATGCGGGGCGAGTTGCTGCCGCGGGCCCAGAGGGCGGAAATGCTCGACGGAGTACCGGCCGGTGCGGGGGTCACGTACGGGCTGGGCGTCGAATCCATGGCCCTGTCCTGCGGTGTAACCGTGGTGGGCAAGACCGGCCGTGCCAATGGATCGCTGTCCGTGATGGCCGGTACGAAGGACGGTCGGCACCAGTTGACGTTCAACCTCAATGGCGACTGGCTGAAGGATCCGTCGTTTCACGTGAAGATGATCGAGGCGGAGTTCTGCGGGAAGCGCCCGGCGCCGGTCGGCAAGCCGTAGGCGGCGGGGCGGGACGAATTTGCTTCGCGTAGGGGATGGGGGGACTCATATGCTGAACTTCCGCCGGGCGAAGGGGAGATGGGGAGATGGGGATGGTCGGGGACGGGGTTGTGGGGGCGGTTGAGGTTCGTGCGGTGAAGGGGAAGGTGCGGGGGCGGTGGGAGCGGGGGGTGGGTGTTTTCCGGGGGATTCCGTTTGCTCAGGCGCCGGTCGGGGAGCTGCATTTGGCGGCGCCGGTGGAGGTTGAGGCGTGGGAGGGGGTGCGGGACGCCGGGGTGTTCGGGGCTTCGCCGCCGCAGTCGTTGGCGGTGGGGGATTTCGGGGGCGGTGAGGGTGGTGCGCAGGGGGATGAGTGGCTGACGGTGAATGTGTGGTCGCCGGATCCCGGGGCCGGGGTAGGGATGCCGGTGATGGTGTGGCTCTACGGCGGGGGGTATGTGATCGGGACCTCGGACGGGCCGACGTATGACGGGACGGCGCTGGCGGGGCACGGGGTCGTGGTGGTGACGTTCAACCACCGGGTGGGCGTTGAGGGTTACGGGCATTTCGAGGGGGCGCCGGCCAATCGGGCGCTGCTCGACCAGGTGGCGGCGCTGCGGTGGGTGCGGGAGAACATCGCTGCCTTCGGCGGCGATCCGGATCAGGTGACGCTCTTCGGGGAGTCGGCGGGGGCGGGGGCGATCGCATCGCTGCTCGCCATGCCCAGTGCGGCCGGGCTCTTCCGGCGGGCGGTGGCGCAGAGCGTGCCGGGCAGTTTCTTCACGCCCGCGCTGGCCTCGGACATCGGGTCCGTCATCGCGGACGGGCTGGGCCTGTCCCCCACCCTGGCGGATCTGGGGCCGGTGACACCCGCGGCCCTGCGGGACGCGGCCGATGTGGTGATGCGCAAGATCGGGCAGTACGAGCCGCGTTGGGGGCAGGCGGCCCGTGGGAACCTGCCCTTCTCGCCCGTGGTCGACGGGGAGGTGCTGCCGTGTACGCCGTGGGAGGCACTGCGTGCGGGGCGGAGCGCGGGGATCGAGCTGATGGCCGGTCATACGCGGGACGAGGCGCGGCTGTTCAGCGTGGTCACCGGGCGTTTCGGGAAGGTGACGGAGGAGGAGGCCGCGGCCACGCTGGCGTGGTTCGCGCCCGGGGAAGCCGGTCGGCGGGCCTATCGGGCGGGCTATCCGGGAGCCGATCCGACCACGATGCAGGATGTGGTGCTGTCGGACTGGCTGTTCCGTATGCCGAGCATCCGGCTGGCCCAGGCGCACGCCGAGGGCGGCGGCACCTCGTACGCCTTCGAACTCACCTGGGAGGCGCCCGGGTCGGGAGGGGTGCTCGGCGCCTGTCACGGGCTCGATGTGCCGCTCGTGTTCGGCTCGCTGCGCGGCGGGGTGGGCGCACTGATCTTCGGTGAGGAACCGTCGGCCGAGGCGGAGGCGCTTTCGGCGGAGATGGTGGCGGCGTGGGCCGCGTTTGCGAAGACCGGTGATCCTGGCTGGGCGCCGTACCGGCCGCAGGAGCGGCTGACCCGTGTGTACAGCGCGCGGCCGCACACGGCTCCGTATCCGGAGGAGCTGTCCCGGCGGATCTGGGCGGAGCACGAGTTCGCCGCGTTGGATCTCGTGAAGTCGGGCTGAAGCCGGAGCCGGGCGCGCCGTTGGCTACATCACAGAGAAACCTGCCGCAACGCGAGCAACTGTGACCCCTTGCCCTGAATTATCCGGCAGGGGTGATCACTTGCTCAATTGGAGGGGTAAATTCCCTGTTGCAGCGGGCCCTTGGTACAGACATACGATCTCGGGCGTCCCGCCGCACGAGCGGTGCCCACGCGGCGGATCTCCTTCTCTCTGACCAGGAAAAGGCTCCCAGTGACTCTACGCCGCACGCTCGCGACCACCGTCGCCGCCGCCGTGACCGCGCCCGTCGTCCTGCTCTGCGCGAGCTCGGCCTGGGCCGACGTACAGCCTCCGGCCCGGACGCAGCACCAGCCGACGTACGCGGAGCTGCAGAAGGCCGCCGCCGACGCGGACCGGGCGTACACGAGCGCGGTCGCCGCCAAGGAGGCCGCATTCGAGAAGCTGCGCAGCCTGGAGAGCAACTCCCATCCGCTCAGGGCGGCCTTCCTCGCCGCACAGAAGGCGGCCAAGGCCGCCGAGGCCGACAAGAGCGCCGCCGACAAGGCCGTGGCGGAGGCCAAGGCCAAGGTGGAGGCGGCCAAGGACGAGACCGAGAAGGCCGCGGCGCTCAAGGTGCTGGAGGCGGCCGAGGCCACGGCGAAGAAGGCGGACGCGGCCAAGACGGAGGCGGGCGCCAAGAGCAAGGCGGCCGGGGATGAGTTGGCGGAGGCCGAACTCGCCGCGAGCCAGGAGTACGCCAAGGTCCGGGACGTGCCGGAGGCGGCTCTCAAGGCCAAGAAGGCGGCCGACGAGGCGGTCGAGGCGGCCAAGGTGTGCGTACGGGTGGCCGGCCTGACCGTCCTCGCCAACGGACTGCCCTCCAAGGCCGTCGCCGGGACCACGGTCGACTTCTCCTTCACGGTGGCCAACGGCACCGAACGCACGCTGGACGTCCGTCCGTTGGCCTTCTTCGCTCTGCGGGCCAAGGGCCAGGAGCAGCCGCTCATGAAGGTGGAGTGGGCCGACGGCTCCACCTGGAAGCGGCTGGACCCGTCGGGCAGCGTCCACACCTCGGCCATCACGGGCATGCAGCCCGGCGCCCGCACCGAGGTGAAGATGCGGATGACGCTCGACGAGAAGGTCTCCGCCAACAAGGCCATCGCTCTCTTCGCGGGCGATGCCGCCGACCGGTACAACCCCTGCGTTCTCGGCCCCATGAAGCGCTACGACGTCACCGTGCTCCCCGCGGGCAGCAAGCCCGGCGACGTCGAGGACGCCAAGCCGGGCGAGGCCGACGACAAGGACCGCCCGTCGCCGAAGCCGGGCCCGTCGGCACAGGGCGGGAAGTCTGTGAAGCCCACTGCCGACGCCGGCGCGGGCGCCGGGGCCTCCGCCACGCCGGGGACGTCCGGTACCGGAGGCAGTGGGGGCAGTGGGGGCAGCCTCGCCACGACCGGTTCCTCGTCCGCGATGCCGCAGCTCGCGCTCGCGGGCGGGGCCGCCGTACTGGTCGGTGCCGGAGCGGTCTTGGCCGTACGCCGCCGTAGCGGCAAGAGCACCGGCTGACCCGTACAACCGGCAAGGGCCCGCATCCGATCGACGGATGCGGGCCCTTGGCACATCACGTGCCGGCGCTGACGGACACCGGGGCGGGATGGGCCTGTTGGGGTTCGCGGGGGCCGGGGATGGTCGGCCGGGTGGGGGCGCTCCTGTCGTACTTGGCGCGGTCGAGGATGCCCTCGCGGGCCGAGACGAGGACGGGGATGACGGACTGGCCCGCGACGTTGGTGGCGGTGCGCATCATGTCCACGATCGGGTCGATGGCCATCAGCAGGCCCACACCGGCCAGCGGCAGGTTGAGGGTGGACAGGGTCAGGGTGAGCATGACGGTGGCGCCGGTCAGGCCCGCGGTGGCGGCCGAGCCGATCACCGAGACGAAGGCGATGAG